>JBBRJI010000381.1:0-6110 GCA_038219625.1 Pirellulales bacterium
GGGTTTAGTAGCGGGTGCAATGTCGATGGCGGCAGGTGAGTACGTTTCCGTTAGTTCCCAGTCGGATACGGAAAATGCGGATTTGAATCGCGAGCGCGAAGAATTGGCAACAGTCCCGGAGCTTGAACTGGAAGAGCTTACCTCAATTTACGTTAAACGTGGTTTGGATCAAGCTTTGGCGGCGCAAGTGGCACAGCAATTGACGGCCCACGATGCGCTCGGAGCGCACGCACGAGACGAGCTGGGGATATCCGAGACAACGACGGCACGTCCCGTTCAAGCAGCACTCACCTCGGCAGCGACCTTTGCCGTAGGTGCGGCTCTACCGCTCATGACAGCATTTCTCGCTCCCGAGAAGCAAATCGCCATCCTAGTTTCGCTTCTTTCGTTGGGATTCTTGGCATTTCTCGGTGGCATCTCTGCTCAAGTCGGTGGCGCACCCATCGTCAAAGCGATCATTCGAGTTACTTTTTGGGGGGCGATTGCAATGGGCGCGACTGCAGCAATAGGTGCTGCATTCGGCGTCGCGGTTTAGTACGATTAAGGTAGTCGCATCAGCATACCGTTCAACGCATCGAATCGACTAAAAATTCATTTGCTAAACGCATTCACATCGATTCCAAGGGATTTCAACCTGCTGCGCAAAGTAACTCGCGAGATGCCAAGAATTCCTGAAGCCTTGAGTTGGTTGCCACGGGTGTGCTCGAGAACTTGACGGAATAGTTTGTGTTCCGCCGTTGCGATCGCTTCGGCATGCAAATTGTTGCTTCCGGACGCAATACGTTCTGCAATGAAGCCTTCAGAAACGGTGTCAAAATCAGCCTTGTTCAGAATGGCTTGCGTTTCCTCCACAGCCAAGAGAGGGACAAACTCTGGAAGTAATACGTTTCCACGTGCAGTGAGGAGCGATTGTTTCAAGACGCTTTCTAACTCGCGGACATTTCCAGGCCAATGGTGCGCTTCCAACAACTTGAGCGTCTCTGGAGCGATGGTCCTAATGTTTTTACCAAACTCATTACTATATTTCCGCAAGAAATACTCGGCCAGAATTCGAAGGTCGCCTTCACGTTCGCGGAGTGGTGGAAGTTGAATGGAAACCACGCTAAGACGGTAGTAGAGATCTAGCCGAAACAATCCTTCCGATACCAATTTTTTGAGATCGTGATTGGTGGCTGCGATGATTCTGACGTTCACCTTAATTGGAATATTGCTCCCAACACGCTCGAATGAATTATCCTGAAGCACGCGAAGAAGTTTGGCTTGTGTCATAGGTGACATGTCGCCCACCTCATCGAGAAACAGCGTTCCTCCGTCCGCTTGTTCGAGCTTTCCAATTCGCTGTCGTTGCGCGTCTGTAAACGCACCCTTCTCGTGCCCAAACATCTCACTTTCAAGCAGGGCGTCTGGTATGGCAGCACAGTTGATGGCCTGAAAAGGTCCTTTCGCTCGGTCGCTGTGATGGTAGATGGCTTGCGCAACTACTTCTTTACCAGTTCCGCTTTCGCCTAACAGCAGTACGGTCAGGTTCTGAGAAGCGACGCGGCCGATCGATTTATAAACTTCTTTCATCGCTCGGCATCGACCGACGATTGCATCCTCGACAGTATCCTCCTCGCCGGCTAGAACTGGTTGCACTCGGACCATTCGGCTCAGATTGAATGCCTTTTCCACGACGTTACGGATCTCGTCTAGCTCCAATGGCTTGAATAAGTAGTCATAGGCACCTAGTTTCGTAGCCTCGATCGCCGTTTCTACGGTTCCGTGTCCAGTAATAAAGATAAAAGGAACTCGCGGGTCGATCACCCGCAAACGCTTGAAGCATTCCAGCCCAGTTGTATCTGGCAGACTAAGGTCAATAACCACCACGTCTGGTTTCGAGTCGAGATATTGTTTCTCCCCTTCACGCCCGGTCTTCGCCGTCAGGACTGCCGTTGTTTCATTTGCAAACGCTCGTTCGAATGCGCGTAAAATTGAGGCTTCGTCATCGATGACTAAGAGACTTTGCATGCTTGTGCCGCGGTGTTCGTTGACGATGAAATGAAAGTGTTCGTTGCGTTGGTAAACGGAAGCGTTAGTAGGAACTCTGCCCCGCCCAGAATCTGATTGGCTCCGCTGAGCGTGCCGTGATGGGCTTCCGCGATTCGTCGACAAATGCCAAGACCCAATCCTACACCGTTTGGCTTGGTGGTGGCAAATGGAGTAAATAGCTGGTTGAGCATGTTGCTCTCGATTCCGCTCCCAGTATCGCGCACAGCGACTTCAAGAACAGATTCCTTGGTTTCGATGCTAATGCTTAGTCGGCCACCATCTGGCATGGCATCAAGTGCATTAAGAGTGAGGTTCAAAAGCAATTGCTGGATTTGGGCCGCGTCCCCGACGAGCTTCAAGGAATTGCTTGGAGCGTTGACGGATAGTTCTACGTTTTGTAATTCGCAACGGCCTGAAATCAACTGTACCGTTCGACACAAAACTTCTTGTAAAGCGAACTCCGTGAATTCGCATTTTTCGGGTCTGGCGTATTCGAGCAAGCTGTTGATCGATCGTTCCATCCTGCGAATCTCATACTCCACCAATTCAAGATCATTGGTCGGTAGCCCTGTTTTTGCAAACGATGCTCGGTTCACTTGAATTAGCATTTTTATCGAGGTCAAGGGGTTGCGAATCTCGTGTGCAACGCCTGTTGCGAGTTGGGCGAGGGTTGTCATCTGTTGAGCGCGCAAAGCCTCGGTCTCACGCACTCTTTCCAGCTTCTCCTGTTCGGCTCGCTCAGACCAAGTGAGGTCACGGAGGATGGCAATTCGAATGGACTGCGATTCGGATGGGTACTCGCTAACGGAAACTTGGACCGGGAAAGAGTCACCGTTGGAGCGAACAGCTGTCAGCCGAAATCCAACTGGAAAGTCTTCCATCTGTGTAGGTAGATCGGGAATCGTCGATTGAACAGGCTGGCCGATCAACTGATCTGCTGACACTCCAAACAAATCGAGGGTGGAGCGATTGCAGGAAAGAATTGCACCTTTGCGATCGAATGTGAGGATACTCTCGCTAGCATTGGCAACAATGGTTTCACTCCGTTGTTGTTCTTGAATCGCAATTCTGCGAAGTGGTCCAATGATGACCCACCACAAAGCTGGTGCGCAAACGATGGTGAGCAGGAAGGCATCCAGAATCGCCCGAAGCGCTTCGCCCATGACGATAGGGGTAATCAACGGCAACACCAACAACACGGCGACTTCCGCGATGAAGACCAGCATTAGCACCAGCGCAAGTATTCGCATCGGGGAACGCAGAATAGTTGAAAGTGCGGACACTCTACTGGACATACCAAAAACCTGAAGCAGTTGGATCAACCAAAGAACCAAGTTGATCGAAAACATTGCGACCGGTTCGAAGGGTGCAGCATGTAACTCAATCGCGTTGGCAGTGTTTTTACGCGGCTTACATCTTAACACAGTATCTGACATTGCGGTTATCCACTCGTGTTCGATAGGCTTGGCAAAGGCTGTGCGCCATCGAGTGCATTCCTTGCATTTGGGGGAGAAACAGGTTCCCTCACCGAAGGATCGATCAAGCCATGGTCGTCATGACTACGAACCATTGACACTATATTTCAACCAAAGATCATAAGCCCATTCCAAGACGATCTCTTGCAAGGACTTCGATGAGTTCGGTAACCATGTGGTCATCGCCGAAGTCGAATTCACCTTCGCCGTTACCATTGTTACGATTGATCGCGTTGATTACCGACAGCACGTCCAGGGGGCTAATGGACCCATCGTTGTCGACATCGAGGTAAGGTTGGGGGTGAATGGCGTTGGTAATTGTTGGCAGCCTGCCAGTCGTAGGATCACTGATTTGAGGGGAGTTTATCTCATTGATGAGAGACAGCACGTCTCGCGGGTCGAGCGATTGATCGTCGTTGACGTCGGTTGCAAATTTCGAATTTTGCCAAGTTTCGACCGGTCGCGGTGCGGTACCGTTCGTCGGCGATCCATTTTGAAGATTCAGGTAGTTGATAACGATCAAGACGTCGAGTGGCGAAAGCGTGCCGTCATCATCGACGTCATAATATGGAGGCGGACTGACAGAATCGGTAATCTCGGGTAGTTTGTTTCCGTTGCCAGTGATTACCTTGGGGGCATTGAGTTCATTGATCATGTTCAGCACATCCAGCGGCGAGATGTACGTATCGTTATCAACGTCCATCGGCATGTCCGCATTGTGCCATGAAGCGATACTGGCGAATCGAATATTGGAAACCGACGCTTTAGATGTATCGGTCTCACCCAGCCCAATCAAATCGAAGTAGAGGGTGTTCACGGAATTTGCAGGGATGCTTCGAGTGTCGACCGTCACCTCAATGGGTTTGCTCAAGTCCATGAGTGCACCGCTACTGGCAAGACCCGTCACCGTGACACTGGCCGCGGTAAAGACCCGCCCATCGGCTTGAATACTCAGTAGCCCATCGGAGCCGGTTAGTCCATTCATGCCTGGAAGTCTAGAAACCTTTCGGTTTGTGTCGAGAAGCGCGATTTCCAAAGCATCGCCAGGATCGTTACCGCTGTTGACGTCCAGTTGGATGCCGCTCAACGTGAACTTGAGCTGTTTAATGCCACTGGGCATTACAAAAGTCTGCGACAGATCGCTGAGCATCGAGCCGGATGCCTCGAGGACTGTCGCGACGTTGTTAGCGACGCTGATGGATCCAGCCGTGATCCAACCGAATGAGTCGCTCGTCGGATCGACATTGGTAAACTTGGGATTGCGCAAGCCCTTTGAGGGACCGTTGCTCAAGGTCTGCCCAACTCCGTTTGACAACGGGACGAAACCGCCGTGACGTTCGGGTTCTAAGTATAATTTGTTAGATATTTCAACCCGCTGAGCGGTGGCGTCTTGCGTGTTCCAAACCGCTCGCACGATTGAGACATCTAGGTTCGACAAGCGTTTGCTTCGACCGATTGGCAATGTCGAAGCCATGATCGCTTCTGGGCTTGCATTGGGATCTATTTCGTTTCCGTCCCGTTCTAAGCGGACTGGCCCCAAAGAGGACTGAAAGACTAAGCCATGTCTATCCGCTTCAACGCGATTCGCGAAGCTTACCGTACTGAGGGAGAAACCGAGTGCATGTCCGATTTCGTGCAAGAGAACTGTAGCCAAGTCATATCCGTTAAAGCCCTTTATCGATTGCAGGAAATCTTCCTTGGATCTCTGCGACCATTTTCCATCGACGTGTTGAATCGATTGAATGTTCTGTAGCAAGTCTTGCGATAGCCACCAGGACAAGCCGCTTGCATTTTGGTCGATGACAATCGAAGCCGATTTCGGCAATCCACGATCATCTCGAGTCAGAATCTGCGTGTATCCCAGTTCTCCGTGAGGCAGATCCGCCAGCGTGAAGTGGATATCAACTTGGTTCTGGAATCCCAGTTGTTGTTCCCAATGCTCGATGGCTATGCGGCCAAGCACTAGCACGGTCGCGGTATCCAAATTGGAGATAGGCACCGCGGTTGCCTCGGACGAATTCAAATTCGGTATTTCATAAAGTCCGTTGGCGGATGCGAGGAGCGGACCATAGATTCCTTGAGCGGCAAGCAATCTCTGGAGACTTGGAAGTTTGTAGTTCGCGTCTAAGACCTGCAATTCCGTCTTGCGTCCAGTGAAGATCCCGCCTTCGTATCCGATCCGCGTTGGATTGGTATACCAAAGCTTGTCACCCAGAATTACCTTTCCAAGCCGCAACCGCAATCCCTCATACCAATACTTGTCAAACGAAATGAGTGGGCCAAGATTGACACGATCGAGCGGTACGACATAGCCATGGGCACCCTTGGCAACGTCAGCGAGTTCAGCGGAACGTCGATCGCTAATGCCTCGAAACACTTTGTCGTCTTGTTTGTATATCTCGATTAGCGTGTAACGGTCCGTCGCCTCGAACAACTTGAGCTTGGACTCGAGATTGCTTCTGACCACGTTGCTTTCTTCGTTCAGTATTCGGGTCTTCAGTTCGTCTTTGGCATAGTCATAAAAAGAATTCACGAAGCTATCGGCGTAGTGACCGTGCTCTTTACTATGCATCTTTTCAAAAAGTGATTTGTTGAGAATGATGACAT
>JBBRJI010000382.1:0-6109 GCA_038219625.1 Pirellulales bacterium
CAAAGTGTATTGGGACACGGAAAGTGCGCAGCGAAAAATTGCTTCACAAGCGAAGGAGAATGCGCTCGCAAGCTTGTATGGTGCCTCGGAGTCCGCTCTTGCTTCCGCGAATAGTCTTATTCATACCCGATTGCAATTGCCGTGGTCCCAATACTTGGTCTCGGCGGCACAATCGCGACAGTCAGCGTGGAGTTCGTCAGCCTATGCATACGGCCAATTGATGCTCGAGAGATCGAACATAGAGGCAGCTTATGATGCAAGTGTATCTCAAGAAAGATTAACACGGACACTCATCTCGATCGATGCGGATCACACATCTATCGTCGTTTCAGCGAATGCGACTAAAGCGAGCAATATCGCAAAAGCAAACGCGACGCAGGCTTACGAACTGCAGATGGCAATTCCCGCTCAGACCTATCTAAATCAACTATCTGAGATCACCAAAAACGAAATTATTGAGCGAGCGTCGAACCCGAATGGGCCAGCCAGTGATTGGAATTCAGTTAAGACTGCAGCGATAACTACATACCGTAACGTTCAGGCGCAAAAAATTGCAATAGCTAGATCGAGTTTCGAATCAAGCGACGTAGCAGAGGAGAACGCAATCACTACCTCATTGGCGGCGAAGGCTACTGCAAAATCGCAAGCGGACTCCGACTACCGAATTGTTGAAGCGCTAGCTTACTCGACTGCGATAGCAAGCATGAGGTATCAGGAACGTCTTTACACGGTGGTCGAAGCAAGCACCATTGCTTCGGCTTCTTCTTCCAATGCATCCACATCGCCATGGGGTGCGTATGATTTTGCGGAAGCCACTGCAAGGCTCGTTTGGCGTTCATCAGTGAGCAATTCGAGAGAAACAAAGGACGCTCAAATCGCCAACGTGCAACGACAGCTTGAGTCCGCAGTTGCCGAGGCAGACGAGTCCTACATTGCACGACGAATCGACTATGTATCTACGATTCAATTCGCAATGACTTCGGCGCCAGTGACGTACGGAATCGAAATGCCGCCAGTTCCTTCGGATTCTTTAGCACCCGACCTGGACGCATTTTATGCTTCCATCGGTTCCGGAGCACTACCGCCGCAGATTGCGAAAGGGTTTTCGCCCACGGGTGCCGGTACGTTTGCACTATCAAGTGGATACTCGGGCGGATTGGGTGGAGGATACGGAACCTCGATTCTCAATAATGGACTTTCCGGTGGATATGGGGGATACGGAGACGGCGGTTACAGTGGTGATGGATACGGTGGATCGGGCGGCGGTTTCACGGCAATCGGTGGTTCACCAACGTCGAGAGTGAATTGGAACTTGATTGGCGAAGCGGATGCCATCCAGTCGACTGAGTCTACCGATCTTGCAATCGCACTTTACGGGATTGCCTCGTACGGATTGAAGTCCATCTTTGATAACGAAGAACAGGAAGACTCTGGATCCGGCAGTGGCGGATACGGCGGTAGTGGATCCGGCGGTGGCGAGGGCGAACCTCCCTTGCAGTCCAATGAACCACTTATCTTCGACTTCCCCACGACGTCAGACATTTCCGAAATCATCGGGGAACGCAGCCCCGAATTGCAGCGGCTCTTCGAAGCGAGCGCCTCTGCTCGCTACAGTTCGCTTCCGATGCGTCCAAAGGCAACCCCTTTGCCTAATATTTTTTCTCCAAGCGCACTTACACAATCGCAGGACCGAACCAAATCGAAGCCTCCTATTTCACTTTTGCGAAACAACGGGTTTTCCTTAGAGCAGCGAGCTAGTGCGATCGAAGCAGCACAATCGTTCGAATCATCTCTAAGTGAGGAGTTACGCAATGCTCCCATGCAGATCATTGATGCTGCGAATTTCGTCAGCGAACCGGAAGCCTCTATAACCACCACAGAGGCTAATACCATCGTTGAGTTTGAAAATATGCTTGCCACGCTTTCGAAGAAGTTATCCAGTCTTCGTGAACTCTCTCCCGAACAAATGTATCAATTCCAAAACGCGGGGCTAACGGCGACAGATCCAGCGGGTTGGTTTACTTCTAAGCTCGAAGTCGTTCGAGTTGGCGATACGAACTACACATACATGTTTCATAATGGAGGATACATCCCACCGAGTGGTCCTTACGGTACCGGCCACACCTATTACGCTAATTGGACACTAGAGTCGGTACACAATAGTTCCGTGCGAATTGACAAAGCACTGTTTCAACAGATTCGCGATCAAGGGTACCTTTCGGCACTTCAGACAACAGAAGTCTTGCTCTCAATTATTCCTGGTGGTTCCACTGCGACGTATATCGAAGATGGCAAGTATGGACGCGCAGGGCTAGCGTTTGTAAGTGACGTAGTTCAAACAGTCGTTCCGATCACTAAGTTAGCCAAGATCCAGAAGCTTGCATCGGCAACGAGCAAGGTTACGAAGATCTCGAATGTAGCCATATCGGCCAAGACGTTTGCGGCCGCAATGATCATCGTCGATTCGCTCAATGCGAGCGTTAGTGCGGCAGGTACGATTGAGGATATCCAAAAGGGGAACAAGGTCGGGGCCGCTATAGGTGCCATTGACGTCCTGTTCAGTGTCCTGAACGTAGGGTTTTCAGCGAGAGATTTTGCTAACAAAGCACGCGATGCCCGCCGTGTGATGGACAAATCGACTCCGGACGTCGATGTTTCACCGTCTAGAAATGTTCATTTGCCAATTGTCGCCCTGCCGCAAATGTGCTTCGCGCGAGACACGCTGGTAGCAACGGAGCATGGTCTGCGTACGATCGGCGAGATTGAACCCGGCGAACGGGTCTATGGTTTCGATTTCGTCGATGGGAAACCGGTCTTGGCAGAAGTCGAGACTCGTCACGACAACTACTACGATGGTGCAGTCGTACGACTGGAAGTTAACGAATCATGGGTGGAGACCACGGCCTATCACCCATTCTGGGTCATGGAAGGACGTGATCTCGCCGAGCGGTCGGTTCCACGCGAGCTTGATCCTAGCGAAGACGAGGGGCGGGCACTTCGCGGTCGTTGGGTTAATTCGCATGAGCTGAGAGCTGGCGATACGATTCAGTTGCGAGATGGATCGACAGCCAAGATTACACGCATCGAGCAGCGATACGAACCGCGCTTGCCCGTCTCGAACTTGACCGTTCGCGGATTCCACACATTCTTCGTTGGCGCCGAGTCCATCCTCGTCCACAATACCTCGTTCTGCGAGTTGCGACAGAAAGTAGTCGACGAGTTAGGGCCCGGTGTTTCGGCTTTACAGATTCGGCGCAGGATGGCGGATCTGGTTGACCGTTACGATTGGCAAAAGCATATCAAGAACAACGGAGGAGTCGACGCGTTAGGAAGGACCAGGGCGGATGTAGATGCCATTGGAATGCCGGATATTCATGGACACCATATCAAATACAAGAAGGCAATTGCCGAGCAGGATGTACTCGTCCAGAATACGCTGCTGGACTATGGTATTGACCCGATGTTTGGCAGGGAAGTTCTTGTTTTCGCACCGAACATCGGACATCCACGGGCCATCAATATGGCAGTGGGTGACGTTGTAACGAACGCTGTTATTAATGCGAAGAATTTAAATAAATCTTATGACGAAACTCGTGAAATGATTGTGAAAGCTTTGCAAAAGCAAGCGGAGATCTACATTGAATCACGTTGGCCAGGGTATCTCGCAAATTTCAGCATTTTTAAGTATTTGTAATGAACCAAAACGCAATACATCAGTTAGTAAACAGTGCATTCGATTCAAAGGAAGCGGAGAGGTATCGAACTCTTCTTCTGGAAAACCCTAGCTTATACGGGGACGATCGACTCAAAGTACTTTCAAGCAACATTGGCTATGCAGCTGACCTAAATTGTCCGGAGTTGATAGACGTACTTGTCGAGTTGGGAGCCGATGTCAACTCTCAAGAGATCCCATCCCAACCCGATGGTCCGATACTTCAAACATGCCTCGGGAGCTCTTGCAAAGTCGAAGCGGCACGTCGCCTTCTGGAGTTGGGCGCCAAGATCAATCATGAGGTCGATGGTGAAGTACGTTGCCAGACACTTGACCTTGCTATTTCCAAAGGAAACATGGAAATGGTGCAACTATTCATCCAGTACGGTGCAGCTTTCAATGCCATTCACCAAGGAATGACGGCCTTGGACCACGCGTTGTCGCGAGGTAGACAAGAGATCGCAGATTATCTACGAACTCTTGGTGGCAAGACTTCCAGCGAACTCGGCTGGATTCCTCCCAGTCCACCTGAACTACCTGAAATTATGAAGCAGTACTTTAAGTCAGAATTTGTCGCTCCGCCGATCGCTACGATTCAAGAACTGCTTACCTGCGATCCTTCCATTGCAATCCATGTGATCGATGATGGCTACCAGTACATTCTGCAAACCGAAGGGATGGCAAGCAAGCCGATCCCGGTCGATCCTGGCGAAGAAGAATTGCGATTCGTTGAGATCGAGATGATCCTGCCATGCGATTGGCCAGTCGGTGATGAACTACTCAAGACCGAAGAGAACTCTTGGCCGGTAACATGGCTGAGGCGATTGGCCATGCACCCTCATCAATCGGAGACGCCGATTGGCAAACTGTTTTTCTACCCTAACGGCTCACCTCCACAGCCATTTGCGACGAATACGGAGATGTCTGTTTGGATGTTGATGCAATCTCGCCGCGACCCGATTTTCGTATCTGACGAAAAGCAGATCGTCATTTACAGCGCAGTTCCACTCTACCAAGAGGAATACGAGGTCGTTCAAAAACACGGTCTAGGTGAACTTGGAAAGCGATTCGACGCCAACAAGATCCATCCGCATCAGATGTTCGTTCGAAAGAACGTTGGACTGGAATGACCGATACTTGACCAGCAATTTTCAGCCATGGCCGCTGGCTTTGCTCGCCGAATAGTTGAAAGCGGGACACTGGAAATCCAGAAATCGATGCATCACAGCCTAAGCCTGCGTCGTGATCTCGTCATCTGCCAATTGTCGACCTGCCGCAACTGTGCTTCGCGCGAGACACACTAGTAGGAACGGATTGGAGAAAGTCGCCTCCCGAGCCGCTGGCCATCTTAAATAGGCTGGCGACAAAGCACCCCCCACGCGTCGGTCACCCAAAACGACGCTCGCAGCCCTGACGGCCCGAATCTAAAAAAGAGCGATTGTTTTGCCCACTCAGGAGGGCGTGTCCTGAGAGAGGAAATCGAGACGCCTCAGGACGGTTAGTCCTGAGTTAGCAACGGAAACTTGTTTTCCACCCGCGCCCGTGTTCTCAACCGACGCATCGAACGTACAATATCGCACACGGCTCGATCCATTCGAAGGCGATTAGACGACCATTCTTGAATGGCTACAGAAAGAATCGGATGTCGTTGCATCCTGGGCGCATCCAAGTTTCCCGCGCTCGAAAACCCTGGAAAAACATTGACGGCACGCATTCGCTTTTTGCTCGTCGGGTTTTGGTAGCCTGATTCAAGAATGCCATCATTAACGACTGATCGAAATGAAATTCGACCTTTCCAAAAATCGCAGGGATTTTGAAGGACGAAGGAATGATAGCTTAGTGATATTTAAGACGGAAAAACGGAAGTTCCCCTGCATTGTC
Organism: Pirellulales bacterium; assembly: GCA_038219625.1. GTDB lineage: Bacteria > Planctomycetota > Planctomycetia > Pirellulales > Pirellulaceae > JBKCUI01. The sequence continues at coordinate 5,594 of JBBRJI010000382.1, forward strand.
GTTGCTTGAACGACTTCAAGCGGCGAAGCCGGAAAAGTACGCCGACGACGAAACACTTCGAATAATGAAACGACGAATAGGTCAATGGCGATAGATCATGGAAAAACAGCTACTTGCTGGTACCACATAGTCGTTTCTTCGATTTCTACCATTAGAGGGCGACGATGCTGCCATTGGGCGGCTTCGCTACTCTCATCAGCCCAATGGCTGCATCCTTTCTATATTCGGATTTCAGTAACATCTGGCGCTGAGGCAACACGATGCGGAAAGCTAGTCGTTGCCGAACAGTAATGCCATGAATATTCAAGGGTATTTCGGGAAACCGACGTTTCTCGGTCCGCATACTTGACCTATTCGGATTGACTAAATGCTAGCAAGCTCCAGTTTGGGTGAATTATGTGTCTATCTGTATTGCGTGTATTCGTAATCACCGAAAAAAGGCAATGTTGGCCGGATCCTAAATTCTGAAATTGAGCAAGGAGGCTCTTCATGAAATCTACTTTCGCAGTACTCACT
>JBBRJI010000383.1:0-6103 GCA_038219625.1 Pirellulales bacterium
GAAAACGCTGGTGACCAACGCGACCGTGGCGATTGTCGTATCCGCCCCAGCCATGCGTTCTTGGCGCAAGGCGGCTAGGCGATTTCGAGCTAGTTGATGGAAGTTGCATTGAGCATTGGCTCAAACGGAATGTCAGTCCTCGCAGTTGAAATGGAGATTGTTGAATGCAAAAATGCGCTTTCTGCGAGTTCGATTATGGCGAGATAACTTTGCAAGAGGGACGATGCCCACAGTGCGGAAGCATTATCGCGTGGCCCGACGAGCCTGATTCTTCGCAACCGGGCGACACGACGGCAACCGTTGTCTTCCCTATAAAGCAACCGAATGCCGTCGATGCGAATGCAACGGTAATATTCGGTGAGGAGGTAACTCAACCAGCAGTGCACATGAGTCCAAGCGCGGCGAGTGCGGCAATCCCGGCAACCGCGGCGAGTGCCGTTCCGCGTTCGGCCGCCCCGGAAGACTTGGACAAAATATGGCGAGATTCGATCAGCAGTACTTCAGACCTTCGTTTCACCATTAAAGGTGTTGAATCGCAACACACGGTTTCTGATTCCTTGTTTTCCGTCCTGCCTCGGGAAGTGCGATCGCCACTGAATATCACCGATGCTCCCGTGGATTACGAGCTCTTGGACATTATTGGGCAGGGAGGAGTAGGAGTCGTCTATACCGCCAGACAAGCGTCGATAGACCGTACTGTTGCCATTAAAATGCTCCGCGAGGAATACCGCACACGCAATGAACACAAGGAAAAATTCCTTGCCGAAGCAATATTGACGGGCGAATTAGATCACCCCAACATTGTTCCGATTTACGACCTTGGTCGGAACAAAGACGGTGAACTCTTTTACTCGATGAAGAATGTGATTGGGACGCCTTGGGATCGAGCAATCGAACAGAAGTCGATTCGCGAAAACATCGAGATTCTTCTCAAGGTTGCGGATGCGGTTGCATTTGCGCATTCTCGCAGTGTCGTCCACCGGGATTTGAAGCCGGAAAACGTGATGCTTGGCAACTTTGGTGAAGTCCTCGTGATGGACTGGGGAATCGCGGTCGCGACGGAGGGTTTTCGTCGCACTGCGAGTATTTTGCGATCACAAGCCATGGGTGGTACTCCAGCGTACATGGCGCCGGAGTTAGCGACGGGCCCTGTGGACGCGATCGGGCAGCCAGCAGACGTCTATTTGCTGGGTGCCATTCTGTTTGAGATTCTTACTGGGACTCCACCGCATTTTGGTAACAATGTGATGGAATGTGTTCGGAACGCATCGCAGAATATCATTCGGGAAACAACCGTGACTGGTGAGTTAATGGAGATCGCAATTCGCGCGATGGCGACCGTCCCCCGACGTCGATTCCGTTCGGTTCAGGCCTTTCAAGCGGCGATTCGACTGTATCAAGCGCATAGCGAGAGCATCATGCTTTCCGACAATGCGGAAACAGAACTCAACAAGGCTATTTCGACAAAAGATTATTCGGCGTTCTCTCGGGCGGTTTTTGCATTTGACGAGGCCCTTTCCCTTTGGAATGAAAACGAAGCAGCCACGTTAGGACTGATGCGTGCCAAAACGGCCTACGCAAAGACAGCCTTTGACAAGGGGGACTACGATCTCGGCCTGTCACTGCTGAACCCGGAAGACAGTGAGCATCAAGAGCTAGTCAAGAAATTGAAAGCCGCTATTGCGGATCGCGAAGCACGACAGAATCGGTTTCGAACCATCCGAAAACTCGCCGTGTCCCTCGCTGGCTTCATTATTATTGCAGGCTCCATCGCGTTGATAGTGATCCTGCAATTGTACAGCCGAGCATCACACCTCAATGCAGAGTTGGATTTATCCCAGGAAGACCTGCGGAGTGAATTAAAGAAGACCGAGAAGGCACTAAAGGCGGAAGAGATCCAAAGGGAATTGGCGATTCGTTCGGGCGAGATCGCCGACAAACGGCGAACCGAAGCGGAAGTAGCACGCCGGAATGCGGAGTTAGCCAGATTGGACTCGATTGCACAAAAGCAACGTGCAGAAGAGAGTTCCTATTTTGCGGAAATTGGCTTAGTCGGGGCAAGCATCCAACAAAATCAATTCGCGATCGCGGCTGATATTCTGAATCAGCAAGAAAAATCCCCTGCCAAATCAAAGATTCGCCACTGGGAATGGGGACGCCATCGCTATTTGGTTCGCGGAGGAAGCAACGATGATCCAGTACAAAACGTAAAAACGTTTTCGACCGACGAATCTGTTGAGTGCATCGATTGTTCCTCCGATGACGCCTGGATTGCTGTCGGAATTGCGTCGGGTGAAGTCGATTTATGGAAACGCGGCGAAAAACAATCATCGATTCGTTTTCGACATGGCCGTTCTTTGTCTCATCTGGACTTCGATACCACTGGCACATTCATCGTGACGAGTGGTGTTGACGACGACAATACGGGCAGCGTGTGCGTTTGGAGACTTCAAGGCGATCAAGCTCCTCGGCTTGAAAAGAAGCTTAAAATGAAAGGCAGTGGCGCGACAACCGTCGCCTTTTCCAATGATGCGCAAGCACGGTATGTCGCTGCTGGAGACAACAAGCGGATTGGACGAATTTGGAACTGGAGGGAAGATAGAGAGATGAGCCCTCTGCTTGGCCATATCGAAGCCATCACTTCCATCGCGTTCTCGCCGAACAATCAGCTTGTCGCGAGTTCCAGCCGCGATGGAACCGTGCGCCTTTGGAAAACGGAAAATGGAATGGAGGTTCAGCGTTTCTCCGGACATCAAGCCCCCTCGTTTGCCGTAGCATTTTCGCCCGACGGAAAATCGATCGCTTCCGGAGGCGCCGATCGGCGCATTTTGGTGTGGGAGGTTGATCCACGCGAAGACAACGCTGGACGAATCGATGACGTGCGCCGGCAAGTGCAAGGGGAAACGCTTCAGCCGCAGCGTTTCCGCACCTTTTTGGGGCACACTGGGACGATACAAGATTTATCCTTTTCTCGCGATGGCAGAAAACTTGTTTCGTCTGGCAACGACAACCTTGTCTGTGTCTGGAATGTCGAAACACTTTCCTCGGACGAAGCTTCACCGCCAATGATAAAACTGCGTGGTCACGGTGGATGGGTGCGAGCATGCCGGTTTACTGCCGATGAAACAGAGATCGTATCGGGAGGCGATGACCGTTCGTGGAAGAGCTGGATGTTTTCCAAATACCGCGAAAAGCAAATCTTTAGTGATGGAATCGATCCGATCTTGGATGCTCGATTTTCGCCGACCGATCCAATCATCGCGACCGCCCATGCGGATGGAACCGTCGGACTTTGGAATCCAACGCTGGGTGAACGAATTGCGGTCTTGAGCGACGGACATGAATACCTAACCAACAAAGCGAGAATGACTCCAAACGGCAAAATTATCGCAACGGCTGCCGGAGACAACACGCTTCGAATCTGGGAGGTACAGCGGGGAACACAGATGGCGATGATGGAACATGCAGGGCGTAACGGTGTTTTTTCGCTTTCCCAAAACGGTCAATGGCTGGTTGCAGGGGGAGATGAATTCGGTGTAGGCATTTGGAGATTGGATGTGCTTGGAACACCAACTCGGATTCGTGGTTGGCCAGCCAAAAAAGCTGAGAATGCAATCAGGCCAACGATTTCGGAGGCCACGAGCGTTTCGATCTCGGATGATGGAAAACACGTCGTCGTAGGTGACAAAAGCGGTTCGGTCGAGTTTTGGGAAGTAGAGCAACCGAGATTGGTCAACAAGGTTTTCGGGCACTCCGAAGCGGTCGTGGCTTGCTTCTTCCTTGCCCCAGAGACAATTCAAGATCCCTCGGAGGCGGTGATGACTGTAAGCTCGGACGGAACCGCCGGTTGGTGGGACTTCAAAACGGGCAAGGAATTGCCGCGCGAGCGACTTCGCCATCTTTCTTCGGTACAGTTGGCTTCCATGTCACCGAGTGGAAGGTACCTAGTGAGTAGTACCTCCATCGACCAACGCAAAGCGCAATTGTGGTTATGGGATTTAATGACTGGGGAAAAGGTGGGAACGAAAGAGCTCTCAGGTGACCTTGTTCAAGATATCGTTTTTTCCTCGACCTCGACTCCCTCCGTTTACGTGACAACATCTGGGATCGATGACTCGCGGAAAAGAATTTGGCAATGGAATGGCATGCAGGAAAGTTGGAAAGAAGTGGGTAAGTCCGGAATGCTATCCGAATCGCTATGGGGCGCGATCCCGACCGACGGGGATTCGAATTTGGTGACGTACGGTGGGCGAGGCGCACGCCTTTGGCGATTGCAAGATGGCGTGGAACTGAAGAGCTTTCGACCATCGGCCTCGATAGGTGCGATAGCGTTTGCAGCCAATGGACGCTTGCTTGCATCGGCTAGCGACGACGGAACGGCAATGATTTGGGACGTTCAGAAGCGGTCCTCCACGCAAAAGCTGGTTGGGTCGCATTCGGGTGCGATTCGCGATTTGGCCTTTTCCAAGGATGACACGAAATTGATCACATCGGGTGCGGATGGACGAATCGTGGTCTGGGACGTAACTCTAGGCAACCCCATTCAGTCCGGGCGAATTTCCGAGACGGCGGTGGTTGGCAACTCCATTCGATTCTCGCTAGATGGCGAAACCATCTTGGTGGGTTGCGATGACGACTCCATTCGTTTGTACGATGCGAACACATTGGCCCAAACTCGCAAACTTCTGGGGCATAATGCGGCCGTAACTTGCGCGTCGTTTTCCCTGGACGGACGATGGGTTGTTTCCGGCTCCCAAGACAAAACGATACGGATTTGGTCGGTTTCGACCGGCAAAGAAATTGCAAGACTCCTCGGGCATTCTGCTCCATTGACATCGGTTTCATTTTCAAGCGACGGTTTGCGAGTTTTGTCATCGAGCCAGGACACGACGGCCCGTCTTTGGGATGTCGATCGCATTGCCCAATCCGCTGAGAATTCGTCAGATACCGCTACGGAAGAAAGCGGTGCCGATCTAGGTGAAGTGCTTTTGCTAGAGTTTCATTCGCGAGAAACGACGGTTGCCGGGTTCTCACCAGACGGTCGATCGATTTTGACGGCAAGTGCTGATGGAAAGGCAGTCCTTTGGCCTTCGGAACGCGTCCCACTTTCGTTGCGCATGAGTAACCCCAATATCACTTATCTACCAAGCGACGGCCTGAAGCGGATCGACCCATTGGCAGTCCTTTGCCAGCCAGGTTCGTTGGACCTCGATGGCGCAAAACTGGATGTGAAATTCGCCAAGGACGAAGGGAATTCGAAACGACTACTTGTCGACCAAAGCGATGGAATGTTTGAGATTCAGGGCAGCCAGCTTCACTATCATCCGACCAAGGATACACGGATTGAGATGGGCAGCTACGAAGAGTGGGTGGGAGTTGGAATGCAGATTACCTTTTCCAAATCAGCGACCCATGCTGGAGCCCAACAAGTGGTCCGACACATCGCCTACCAATCGGAATCGCAAACGCAGGCGGATCTGGACGTGAAAAGCAAGGTAATCATTCAAGTCATGAATCAACATGGACTTTCGGGCAATGCGGAACCGGAAAGCATCATCATCAGTCATCTAGAAAGCGATCGATAGTGGCGGAGCAAATGGCTAAAACTGGACACGGAGGGTAGGATGGGACCATTTGTCCCTAAAGGCAAGCGGAGTAGCGACAAGGGTTTTCTAGCGAACGGCTTCGTAGCCGTAGATCCGTCGCTCCGTCGACGGATGTCCTGCATGAAGAAACTCGATTGGATCTATAGCGTATACTACTATGTGCCAAGTCTTAATTTGAATGGCCGATGTGGGTGTTTTTCCCGGAATGAGTGGCTGCGAAGCGATAGCACTTCGCATGAAGAACCCGCCGTTTTCCTGACCGAAGCTCGACTAGTGCGCATGCCTATAAGAACCCCGCCATTCGTTGTACGGGTGTTTCCAGTTACGGCGCGGTGTCCGGGACAACTGCATTCGTACTTAGTTGGACAGCGCCACTTTTGTGCGTAAGTTGTTTTGAGAACTGATCTTCCGTTGAGCATAAAAAAACGCGACCCTCCGTGTACTTAACAGTCACAACGACTCACGGAGGATCGCGTTAATGTCTTTGCAGGAAATAA
>JBBRJI010000384.1:0-6074 GCA_038219625.1 Pirellulales bacterium
GGGTGGCACGCTCTGAGGTACGAAGGGCGTGGTGAATCACTAGAGTCATTTGCCACACTTCCCACGCCCATCGCTAATCGCGCTAATCGCTCTGGGCGTGCCACACAGTGGACACAGTAGACACAGTGGACACAGTGGACACAGTGGACACAGTGGACACGGTGGACACGGTGGCCTGGCCTGGAAGTATAATGTCTGCCGATCGCCTTACTGGAGGAATTGAAGTAGTGTGCAAGGCCAGACGGACAGAATCTCTAATCGGAGCACATTAATGGTTTCAAGTTTTCTTGGCCTTTCGAAATCGATGCGGGTGGTCTTTTGGTTGCATTTGCTAATGGCCAACGGCACTGCGTTGAATCTCGTTCAAGCCCAATCGCCGACTTCGAAATCGATCGCGGATGCGATTCAGCCACTTCTTAAGGGCTACCAAGGCGATGTGACTGTCGCGCTGTATCATTTCGATAGCGATACACGCTGGTCGATGCATGGCGATGTTGTGATGCCGACCGCGAGTCTGATCAAGCTGCCTGTCATGGTGGAAGCGTATCGCCAAGTTGCTGCTGGCAAAGTCAAACTGGACCAGCGTATTGAAGTGAAGAAAGATGATATGGTCCAAGGTTCGGGAATTCTGACGAGCCACTTCTCACCAGGCACTACGATTTCCTTGAGGGATGCAATTCGCTTGATGATTGTTTACTCAGACAATACCGCGACAAATTTGGTCATCGACGCGATTGGTCTGCCGGCGACTACCGCTGCCATGATGCAACTGGGGTTCCCAGAAACACAGCTCAATGCAAAAGTGTTTCGTCGCGATTTATCCATTGCGTTGGAACGAAGCGAAAAGTATGGGCTCGGTAGTACCACGGCCCTCGACATGGTCAACCTGTTAATTCAATTGAAGCGAGGGGAACTGGCGAGCTCAGAAGCGACCGAGGCAATGCTCGACCACTTGGCACATTGCGACGACAAATCGAGATTTCCTTTGCTCTTGCCGACCAAGGTCAAAGTGGCGCATAAGACGGGATCGGTTACCCGCGTTCGGACCGATGCAGGCTTGCTGATGGGACCTGGATGTACGATCGCTTTGTGTGTCTTGACGGACAACAACAAAGATATTCGTTGGACAGACGACAACGCTGGCAACAAACTTTGCGCTGACATTGCAAAAGCAGCTTACGAACTGCTTGCGCCAAAGACTTTGGGCAAAGAGCCAGCAACGTCGCCAGCCCTGGCCATGCATATTGGTGCCACAGGCGATCTTGTCGAATCGTTGCAACGGACACTCAAAGCCAGACTATCACCACCAGGGAATCTTTCTGTCGATGGAGACTTTGGACCGGCAACCGAAGCGGCCGTAAAGGCCTTTCAAAAGCAAGTGAACCTGGAAGCGACGGGAGTTGTGAATGAAGGAACTTGGAAATCGCTCGGTGCCTTGATCGAACAAGACCAAACATTGCCGGCACCGCAAGTTGTGAACTCGGAAAAGCTTGAAAGGAAACCTTCCGATGATCCTTTTGGTCCGCCCCAGGTTACTTGCACCGCTTGGACGATCGTGGATCGAGCCGCTGGCCAGTCGATAGCGTCGAACAAATCCGAGGCTTCGATGCACATCGCGAGCACGACCAAGATCATGACGGCGTATTTGGTTTTAAAGCTCGCTGCCGAGCAGCCAGAAGTGCTGAATGAACTATTGACGTTTTCTAAGCGTGCGGATGATACCGTTGGTTCTACTGCAGGTGTACGTGCTGGCGAGAGTCTTACCGTTGGCGAGTTGATGTATGGTCTGATGTTACCGTCAGGCAATGACGCGTCGGTGGCGTTGGCGGAGCACTTTGGCCGCAAATTTGCCGAGGCGGAAGCGAATCTGGATGACAAGCAGTCTTTCGATCGGTTTATCGAGCAGATGAACATTACGGCCCGCGAGTTGAACATGCTGCAAACAAACTATGTGAACCCACACGGGCTGACGGATCAAGCTCATTTATCGACAGCATCGGACTTGGCTCGATTAGCTAAGGCGGCTTTGGACCTACCTCGTTTTCGAGACTATGTGACGTGTCGACAACACGGTTGCTCTGTCACGGGCATCGGCGGCTACCAACGCAATCTGAAATGGGAAAACACCAACCGACTGTTGAGTATTGATGGATACACAGGCCTTAAAACCGGAACGACAGACGCTGCAGGAGCTTGTTTGGTTTCGTGCAGTCAGCGGGACGGGCGCGAGTTGATCGTAGTCCTGCTCAATGCGGCGAACTCCGACGCTCGTTATGTGGACGCTCGCAATTTGCATGCATTTGGCTGGCGGAAAGTATCGATAGGCATGCCCAACTAAGCGAGGCCGTCTCCCAACCACAAAACCGCTACGATTTCAAAATTGCAACGGAACTGCGGTCCGGGTCTTGGGTTATCAGTCGTGCAAACTTTGCCGATAAAACGGTACGATTTCGAGTATCCATGCTGAAGGTTAGGTGACGTTCATGGTTCGTTCACGATGGTCGCGGTTAGCGGCATTGGGTTTGATTTGCACAGCGACTCAATTCAGTTTCGAAGGCTCTGCGTTCGGTGACTGGAGTCGATTTCGCGGGCCGAATGGCTCAGGCATCTCGGAGGAAAAGGCGCCGACGCCGACCAATTGGAGTGAAAAGGAAAACCTGAAGTGGAAGATTCCGTTGCCAGGATCTGGTGTTTCCTGTCCTATTGTGGTAGGAAGCCGAGTCTTCGTCACTTGCTACTCGGGCTATGGACTCAATCAGGAAGAGCCGGGCGATATTAAGAACTTAGTGCGACATTTGGTATGTGTCGATAGCTTGACGGGTAAGACTCTCTGGCAGAAGTCTTTGCCGTGTTCTGTTTCCGAAGATCCGTTTAGCGGCATGGGGGTTCCACAGCACGGATACGCTTCTCATACACCTACCTCCGACGGGAAGAATGTTTACGTTTTCTTCGGCAAGAGCGGCGTTCTTGCATTTGATTTAGAGGGCAAGCAATTATGGGAGACGAGTGTCGGCACTGGTTCCGATGGCCGACGATGGGGTTCGTCCTCCAGTCCCATCGTGCATGAGGACGTGCTGATCGTTCCAGCAGGAGCTGAGGGTCGGGCATTGATTGGCCTCGACAAAAACACAGGAAAAGAACTATGGCGGCTGGATTCCGAAAAGTTAGGAAACGTTTGGGGAACGCCTGCCATTGCTAAGGTTGGTTCCTCGACAGAATTGGTGATCGGCGCCCCAGGAGAAATCTGGGGGATGGATCCGAAGACAGGCAAGTTTGGTTGGTATTGCATGTACCTAGATAACGGCGATCAATTTAGCTCAAGCGTTGTTGTCGACGATGATGTGATCTACGCAGTCGAAGGACGTGGAGGTGGCTCAGTCGCCGTTAAGGCAGGCGGCAAAGATGATGTCACCGAAACCAAAACCGTTTGGAAAGGACGAGATAGCGGTCGTTTTGCGTCGCCGATTGTCTATGAAGGACGACTGTACAACGTTGCGAGTCGAACGCTTACTTGCATTGACGCAAAGACTCAGGAGAAAATTTTCCAAGGCCGGATGAAGGGACTCAATGGCGAAGTCGCACCTGAGCCAAGCGGATTCGGCGGTGGCGGCGGTGGTGGTGGTTTTGGTGGTGGCAGGCCTCCGGGTGCACCCGGGGTTGAAGGCGCCGGCGGAAGAGGTGGTGCTGGATCAGGTGGTGCTGGACCCGCAGGCGGCGGACGTCCAGGTGCGGGCGGACTTCCCGGTGGTGGTGCAGGCGGTGCTCCCGGTGCAAGCGGACTTCCCGGCGGCGGTGGTGGTGGCGGCGGCTTTGGTGGCGGCGGGGGACGGGGAGGTCGCGGTGGCGGCGGTGGAGGTGGGTTCGGCGGAATAGACTACGCGTCGCCAGTGATCGCGGATGGCAAGTTGTATTTCACTGCTCGAAACGGGGAGACATATGTATTCGCTGCGGGCAAGGAGTTCAATCAACTCGCAGTCAATCGAGTCACCACCGATGCCGAAGAGTTTAGCGCGACACCTGCGATTAGCAACGGCGAAATCTTCATTCGCTCCAACAAGAACCTTTATTGCGTTTCGACAAAGAAATAAGATTGCCTCTTTGCAGTCTCACTTTATGTGCCCTGAAAACCGCAAATGTTCGAGCATCTCCCTTGGGAATGCTCGAACATCTTCGCTTGCGAAGATGGAGCCGTGGTCACCTGGAATCAGTTTCACGTAGCCGCGATCCGAAGCCGATCGCCGCTGTTTGGTTAGCTCCGCATCCAACAATGCGACCGCTTCATTGAGATAGAAACTGTCCTCCGTCCCAACCACCAAGCGGATGTTATTCCGAAAGATGGGAGCCAACACAGTCGGATTTTTACGCAATAGATGTCCGATGTCGTACCGCTGATAATGCTCGGCAATCTTCGAATCGATCTTGCCTGTCACTGGATCAAAAAGGGCAGCAGGGTTGCCGTTGGCGTTCTTCGGGCCAAACGTTGCGAACCAGGAATCCCATTGCTGAGCTGAGGTGTTATCGGGACCCAAAACATCCTCGCCTTGCGATTCTTGTCGGATGGTCATTTCGACAACGTCCCCTTTGCGTAAACTTGGCAAATCGTCTCCCTTGGCATCGCCATAAAAATTGGGTTGGCCGTATATGTCTACCTTTTGAAATCGACGGAAATCAACCGGATCGGGTGCGCTAGACCACGCAGCCCCAAACACTTCTGGATAGCGAGTTGCAAGCCAAAGTGTCGACCAACCGCCCGACGAATGCCCTCGCAAGAGGCGAGCAGTTGGAATAGCCATCAGCGGATACTTGGCCTCGAGAGCGGGGATCAGTTCCTGCGTTAGGGCTTCACCACACGGGCCATTATTCGCGGAGTCCGCAAAGAGCGAATGTCCGTTTGGGCCCTCTGGGTCCAATACGATTCGAAACGTAGATTTGGCTAGTTTTGCGGCATCGCTATTCTCGTTGGCGCGACGTCGATTGCCACCGGCGCTTCGGTGGTCGTCGCCAAAACCTGGTATTTCGTAAATCGCAGGATACTTCAGGCTTGAGTCGATGGATTGCGGCAGCACGACTCCAGCTCGCAGCATGACATCCCGACCACGAAACTGAGAAAGCAATTTGGATCGGACTTCGAACCACTCCACTCCATCTACTTGTTTATTAGAGGACGACGCAACGACGTTGGAAAGGGTGAGTTTGATGACTTGCTGCTTGCCTGAAGACGTGACCTCAAACGCAACTTCATCCGACCAGAGATTGCCTGCTTCACGCCGCCAACTGCTATTGGCACGTGACCGGTCCAATCTCGCTTGCGCTCGGTATTTGCCTGGAGCAAGCTTACTGGGCTGGACTGGAAAGCAGTCCGATTTATCATCGAGGGTTACTACAGCGTTGGCTGTCAGTTTGGCATCGGTCGCGAAAAGTGGCTGTGGATCATCCCAGAATGGCCCATCCACAGGCGAACTGCGTTTAGGGACTTTCGATTGATCGGCGATCAGAAAAACGATGATTCGACCGGTGATAGCCTCCTTAGCGACATCGGAACCGAGAGCGACCTCGGGACCGAGTCGAACTTGGAAGACTCGCCCGGTGTCGGCCTGACAAGCCAATTGGGAAATAGCGATCATGATCAGAAAGCAGGCGGTTCTAAAGTTGGATGGCACAATCTTTTTTCGAAAATGGAAGTAGGGTAGCTAGTGCCACAACCTGGGATTGTTACGTCACGCACGAATGGTTTGCCATTCGGTGCTTTTCTGCATGCCCCTGGCTTCACGCCAGGGGTGATGACCATTTATTCTAGAGGGATGGTAAATATCCCCCGAGTAAACTCGGGGGCATTTTACCGCCCCTTGGTGAAGGGGCATTTCTCGGTTGCAGCACTAGTTGCCGCCCGTTTCCAGACGCTTAACCGCGTTTGCGACCTTGTGCAACAGTTTGTCGATTGCCTGACTCAAGTTTTCGGAATGCGGACTATCCCTGGTATTCAAAAGCGCAACCATGTTGCGACCATCGCGCCGACGAATCATTATTGCACAAGTACCGGGGAGCGAACCGGTATGCCAATGGTTGATTTGGCC
>JBBRJI010000385.1:0-6049 GCA_038219625.1 Pirellulales bacterium
ACAACGACCTATGTTTACAACTCCCGTGGTCTTCCAACGAGCATAACGCCACCCGACCCCGACGGCTCAGGTTCCTTAACGTCACCCGTTACGAGTCTCGCCTACGACTCTTATGGCCGAGTGGTCACACTCACCAATCCCGATGCGTCTACGCAGACTTTTACATACAATACGGCTAACCAAGTTTTAACGACCGTTGACGAACTCGGTAAAACGACAACCAACGCCTATGACAGTTTGGGGCGACAAATTTCTACAACCAACCGGGTTGCAGCCACGATAACCATTGCCTTCGACGCAATGTCTCGAGTCATCAAGCAAACGGACGCGCTCGGCAATGTCACGGACACCGAATACAACAATCGAGGTTGGGTCTCTAAAGTAAAAAATCCAGATCCAGACGGGTCCGGCTCGCTCGCAAGACCGGAAGCGACTCGCTACTACGATGGTGTCGGGAATCTGACGAGTGAAGGAGAACCGAACAGTTATTACACCACGTCCATCCCCTACACCTATGATGCGGACAATCACAAGCTGAGCCGAGGAACGTCCGACAGCTACGCCGTCCACGAAGAATGGCGATACGACAATGCCGGGCGTTTAGTGACGGTTTACCGGGCTGCTGAGTATAACGGCACCGATCAGGACCAAACAGCGCTAGAATACGATGCCATGGGCAGAGTCATTCGGCAGAGAGTTCGAACCACGCCTGGTTACAACGAGACCGCAACTCTATTTTCCGAAGTGTCGTTCGGCTATTCGCTCGCTGGGGAACTGACTTCGCAAACCGACGGTCGAGGCAATACGCAATCGAAAACTTACAACAGTCGAGGACTTCTCGCGACCGAGACACTTCCCGATCCAGACGGTACTGGTAGCCAATTCAGTCTTGTAATTTCTCATTCTTACGACAACATGGGGCGAGAAACGAGCGTCGACCGCGGCTATGGACGTATTACCACTACGGAATATAACAATCGCGGTTGGGTCACCAAATTGACCAAGCCCGATCCTGACGGAACGGGCTCACTCACCTCTCCGATAATTAACATTGCGTACAACTCGCGTGGCGATCGTACGAGCATCACCGATCCATTAAACCGAGTCACGACGACGGCGTATGACGACGAGCAAAGACCCACGAGTGTAACGTTTCCTGATCCTGATGGCTTGGGTTCACTAACAAGTCCGGTCGAAAGCAAAGTTTACAATGCTGCCAATTGGGTCACAAGCACTACCGATCCTCGCGGTGGAGTGACTTCGTACACGTTCGACAGTCTTGGACGTATTTTGACAAAGACCGATCCAGATCCAGACGGCACCGGTTCACTTTCCGCTCCGGTTACAACCAATGTGTACAGCAATTCGGGCCTTTCACAGGTAACCGATCCTATGAATCATACGGTGACGTACACACGGGACGGTGCAGGCCGAGTGGCTAGCACGACCGACGGACAAAGCAATGTGACCAGTTTCGAGTATGATTTTTATGGCAAGGTGACCAAGCAAACCGATCCCGATCCAGACGGCACGGGATCGCTCACACGACCGGTGACGACCTATGTTTACGATTCCGCAGATAGACTCGTTAGCAAGACAGATCCTCTGAGCGGAGTAACGACCTACACGTACGATCTTGCCAGCAACATGACGTCATTGAAAGATTCAGTCAATAACACGACCAACTTTGCGTACGATGGTCTCAATCGGCAAGTGCTCAATACCAATAGTCTTTCGAAGTCGAAGAGCTACGTGTATGACGTGTCTGGAAATCTCACGCAAACCACGGATCGCAACGGGCGCGTAATCCAATATGGATTCGACGCGCTCGACCGGCAGACCAGTGAAGCGTGGCAACAGAGCTCGACCATTCCATCCTTGACGGTTGCCACGACCCAAGAGGGTAGGACCCTTGACGAGCAACAAAGCGTCGGTTGGACAAACGATTATTATTCGGTAGATGGAACATTCACCCTGTCGCTGGGCGGACAGACCACATCGGCCCTGAACTCAGATGCATCGGCCGCTACCATTCAGTCGGCGTTGGAATCCCTTTCGACAATCGGTACTGGCAATGTACTGGTCAGGGAGACGAACCCGGCCAACGGAGCGGCGCGGACAATAGGCTTAACATTCCGCGGTGCCAAGCACGGAGTCGACATGGCTCAAACGACGATCAATATCAGCAGTTTATCAAGCTACGGTTCTCTTGCCGCTGTCAGTACGACCAGTGTCACCGGTGGGATATTTACCGAAGTCCAAACGATTGTGCTGGCAAATGCTAGCGGTGGAACATGGCGAGTAGCTTATAACGGCGAAATCAGCCCACCCCTTTCCCCCGCAATCACGTCAACGCAATTGAAAACGGTTCTGGATGGTATGATTGGAATTGATTCGGTAACGGTCAGTGGCAGCAGCGGAAACTTTACTGTAACCTTTGGCGGGACGCAGTCACAGACAGGGATGAGTCAAATCTTTGGCGACGCGGCTAATGCGACCAACGGCAGTACCAATCGCACGATCACCACCACCTACAACGCAGCCGACGAGATTATTTCCTTAAGCGACCCATCGGCCACGATCACAACCACTCGTGACTATTTGGGCCGAGCGACTACGATCGCCAATACGATTAACGGCTTAACTCCGACTATCACATTCGACCAATCTTTCGACGCGGCCAGCAACCGCACGGAACTAAAGGCTACGAATGGCAGTGCGAATGATTTCAAAAACACGTATCAATACGACTCATTGCAGCGACTAACGGATATTGTTCAGCAGGGACAATCTGGAGGCAACGCAGTTACGTCGAAACACATAACGCTGGATTACAACGCGCTGAGCCAACGCACCAGTTTAGCTCGTTACCAAAGCACCGGAACAACCAATGGCGTGGCTTCAACAGACTACACTTATGACACTATCAATCGTTTGAGCACGCTGACGCACCAACAAGGCACAACAACGCTTGCCGGTTACACCTATTCCTATGACGGCTTGTCGCGACCGACGAGCATCGATTCGACGATTGAGGGAGTATCCGCCTTTACATACGATGCGACATCGCAATTGACAGTTGCAGACCATGCGACGCAAACGGATGAAGCCTACGGATTCGACGCCAACGGCAATCGAAACACGACTGGCTATACGACCGGCACCAACAATCAAACCACCGATTCCCCTGATTTCACGTACACGTATGACGACCAAGGCAACCGCGTCACGCGTGTTGAAACTTCTTCGGGTAAGGAGCAAAGCTACGAATGGGACTACCGAAACAGACTGGTTGTGGTCAAAGACCGAAATAGTTCCAGCGGCGCGATTGTCAAGCAAGTCAACTACGAGTACGACGGGTTGAACCGGCTCGTTCATCGCGAGTACGACTCTGACGGCGCCGGTTCTGGCGGCGCGACGAATCAATACTGGGTTTACGACGAGGGAATCAACGCGATCCTACAGTTTGACGGTTCCGCCGCATCGAATCTTGCGCATCGCTATCTCTGGTCGAATCAAGTCGACGAAGTACTAGCCGACGAACAAGTGACATCGCTAAGCACCAGCGGCAACACCCTATGGGGTCTTGGCGATCACCTAGGCACCCTACGCGACATCGCAGACTTCAACGAGAGCACAAGCGTAACGTCCGTCACAAACCATCGCACGTATAACGCCTTTGGCAAGTTGACAGCGGAAACGAACAGTTCAGTGGACTTGCTCTTCGGCTTCACCGGCAAGCAATTCGATGAAGCGACGGGGTTGCAGCACAATCTGAACCGGTGGTACGACTCAGTGTTGGGACAGTGGATCCACGAAGACCCGTTAGGTTTCAAGGCGGGAGATGAAAATCTAAAGCGTTACGTGAAGGGATTTTCGACTATGTCGACTGATTCCACGGGTCTTTTCCAGCAATCCCCAGTCTATCAATATCCAGTCTATCAATACCCTATTTACACGATTCCTTTGAATCAAGTTCCAGCGTATTCACCAAATCCGCTCCCCAATCCGAGGTTGCCACCAGGCTACGGTGGGAACTATGGAAATTTCGGATGGCCCGGATATCGAGGTTCCAGACCAATATGGAATTATCCAGGTTATACTCCACATTATGGACACCAACTTGGTCCCGGATATGCTCCTGCTCCCGGGTATTTTTATCCAGGTTATGGTCCCGGCACTCTACCCACATATCAATACAACCCGCCCAATTTTTACCCTAGCTATTAGGCAACTTATCTATATCACGACTCGCGTCTTAAATTTTTTTAAGGGTTTCTAAAATGAAACGAGAAACGCTCAGTTTTGCAGTTGCTTTAATGATTTGTGTTTCATTTTGTCCAGCGCAGGAGCAAAAGTTTATCCGAACGGAAGCTGATAGACACTTTGGTGTTTCACAAGTCAAGCAGGTGCAGTTGGACCGGGGGCTGGGTTCAGTGATGGCGCTGCACCCCAAGGTTGTCCAATGGATGGAGGATTGTTTTTCGGGCGTGTATATTGGCGAGAGGGTTTATTGGCTTGACAAACCTCCAGTAATGAGCAAGTTGGGTGAGTACGAACCCGGCAACGAAAACTACCCAACTGTGATTCGCATTTCTAATCAACCAAATATTACCGACTACGATCGGTTCGCAGTTCTAGTTTTTGAATTGCATAACTCGAAACGCATCAGAGAAGCTTGGAATGTATTCAATCGAGCCGTCGCTGGCGAATTTGGGGCAAGCGATTACGCGACTAAATGTCTAGAGATTGAACACGCAGTCTTACTCGAATGTAAACAGTTCTTGATCGAAAATGCTTTTCCACGCGAGGGAAACAACTGCGTGCGAGGAAACTTGGACGTTGAAGATGATTTTAAAGTCTATTTGTCAAAGAAACTGGATAGCGAAGTCTTCAAGGCTTATGTGCGATTCTATGAAGAGTCAATCACTCGTCATCAGAAAGGTATTCGTTGATACAATTCGGATGACATTTTTCACGAGAAGCCATTGATAATATTTCAATAAGGAAACATGGGGACACCCACAGATGTTGACTTGTTGGAGACTTTGACCATTAGTCCGATTTTATGGAGAGGTGCTTTATGGCTCGGTTGGCTCGTGTAGAAGTGTTTGCGTCCGATGAGATTGCTATCGTTCATGTCCTAAATCGGACAGTCCGTCGTTGCTTCTTGCTCGGAAATGACCCTGTTTCTGGCAAAAATTTCGACCATCGAAAGCAATGGATGGAATCCGAACTGCAACATCTCGCCAAGCACTTTGGGATCGATCTTCTTTGCTATGCCATTTTGTCGAATCACTTTCATCTGATTCTTCGGTCCAGGCCTGATGTGGTGGCGGCTTGGGATGATTCCGAAGTGGCTCGGAGGTGGATGATGCTTTGCCCTAAGCGACGAGATGCTCAAAAGATGCCTCAGGAGCCTAATGAATTCGAACTGAACATGATCCGCAACGATCCGGTCCGTTTGAAAGAGATTCGTTCTAGGCTCAGCGACATCTCGTGGTGGATGCGGTTGCTGTCCCAAAAGATTGGTAAGCGGGCCAATGAGGATGACAAAGAAGTCGGGAAATTTTGGCAGGCGCGCTATCGAGCGGTGAGATTGCTCGATGAAACAGCAATCTTAGCCTGTGCGGCTTATGTTGATTTGAATCCGATTCGAGCAGCCATGGCTGAGACGATCGAGAGCAGCGAGTACACGTCAGCCCAGCAAAGGGCCATCGCATTGCAAACAGAAGCGAACGCACAAACCACCTCGGATAGTGATGCCGGTATGGTCTCCAAGCCGATTATGCAATCGCTTAGTCCGCTTACCATTGACGAGCTCAAGGATGACATAGGTGCTTGTTGTCATACTGGGGGCAGTCGTGCGAGCGACAAAGGATTCTTGCCAATGAGTGTTGCGAACTATCTAGAGTTATTGGATTGGACCGCACGAGAATTGCGAGCGGACAAGCGTGGTGCGACACCGCAGAGCGCAGCATCGATCTTCGAACGACTGGGGATTGACGCAGAAGTTTGGTGTGAGCTGACGAGGGACTTTGGTAAATTG
>JBBRJI010000386.1:0-6032 GCA_038219625.1 Pirellulales bacterium
TCAGGCAGCACTCAAAGAGAATCGCTTGAGGTGCTACCAAGATTTTGCCGCCGTAGCCCAAGATCTCATTGCTCGCAAAGTAACACAGCCTGATAAGCTTGGAATCCAAGGGGGATCGAACGGCGGATTGTTGGTTGGCAATATGGTCACACTTTACCCCGGACTTTTCAAAGCCGCCGTTTGTCAAGTGCCACTCTTGGACATGCAACGCTACAACAAACTGTTGGCTGGTGCTTCGTGGATGGCCGAGTACGGCAACCCAGACGACCCAAAGCAATGGGAGTTTATTAAGTCGTTTTCCCCATACCACAACGTCAAGCCGGATGCAAAATACGCAAACGTGCTTTTCACGACTTCGACGCGCGACGATCGCGTTCACCCTGGTCACGCCCGCAAGATGATGGCCAAGATGGAGGAGCAAGGTCATTCGGTCATGTACTACGAAAACATCGAGGGTGGGCATGGGGGAGCGGCAAACAACCGCCAATCCGCATTCATGCAAGCCATCGCCTATACTTTCCTGAAGCAACAGCTCTTTGGCGAAGCAAAGTGAAAACCATGCATGCCCAGCCGTTGCTGTAAGGCAAGGGGCAGTTTGGAATCTACCTATAAACTGGGTGGCACGGGTGGCACGGGTGGCACGCTCTGAGGTACGAAGGGCGTGGTGAATCACTAGAGTCATTTGCCACACTTCCCACGCCCATCGCTAATCGCTTTGGGCGTGCCACACCGTGGCCTGGCCTGGTAGTCTTCGGTCTTCCGCTCGCCTAATCGCAATTAAAAAGGCACTCGCTGTCTTACGAAGGGATGAGCATTTCTTTGAAGTCGATTACCGATTTACCGACCGCATACGTAGCGACAATCGTGATCGAAACCACTGCTATCCACAACATCGCATCCCAAGCCTTCGAAGGAGCCAAAGCCTTTTCAATTCTCCGATATCGAAAATAGAGGGTCGTGATGGCTATCATGGGCAACGTCGCGGCTTGCGCAAAACCACCGACCACTGTCATAGATTTTGGATTGGCGAAGAGCAAGAAAAGCAGGAGCGCTAAGACTGGGAAGAATAATGAAAAACGATGGATCCATTTGGCTCGATGCGAAAAGTTGCGATAGCGAACCGCGCCGGTGAGACTTAGGAAATCGGCCGTCATCCGAGCGTTGCCTGCACACGAGAGATAAAGTGTTTTGAAAAGAACAGCACCGGCGCCAATCAAAAAGACAATCCGGGTCCACGGTCCAAAGGTGTCCACAAACATGTGCGATAAGGTTGCGATCATGTCTGTTCCTTTAGGGTCCAACCCCTGTGGATGAAGTACTGCGGCTCCCATGAAATAGAACGAAACTGTCGAAATCGTAAAAACGATCATGCTGATCCAGGCATCGATGTACATGACGCCTATCCAACCGCGAGCTCGTCGATTCCAATCCGAGCTTCCGTCCCTAGGTCCGACATAGCGTGCGTACCCCTTCTCCAAGCACCAATACGGATAGTAAAACAGCTCCGTCGCTCCGACTCCCGTAATGCCGAAGACTCCGAAGGCCATCGCAATCGATTGAATGTCAGAAGAGGGGAATTGGAATTTCAGCCCGTCGAGAACTTGCGACCAAGGAATGGGGTAAGCGGTCCACGGAAGCAACATCGTGGCGGTCACGGTGAGCAGAGTCACCCCGATAACAATGGCGGTGGTCACGATCTCGATCCGTTTGTAGCTTCCGCTCCACAGCAGCCCAATTGCGACAATACAAGTTAGAAAAGCCCACGGCAGTTCGGGTCGTTTCGCCGACGCACTCCCAAGCCACGAACTAGATGAAAGGCTGGACTCAAGGTTTTGAGAAACGACGGGAAAGGCCAAATTTAAAGACTGCCCAACAGTACCCGTCATGGCCCCGAGTTGAAAAACGGTGGCGAGCATCATGAACAACCACCACCAGACAAGCCAATGTGCGCCAAATCTTGGCCCTGATAGAGCATTCAAGGCTCCCAGAGTCGGTTGCCCTGACGAAATCGCGTGTCGTCCTATTTCGATTTGTACAAAGACCTTAATGACGCAACTAAATAGGATCAGCCAAAGAAAAATGAAGCCAGTTTTCGCTCCCAGGGCAGTGGTTAGGAGCAACTCACCAGAACCGACGATCGTCCCTGCCAAAATAATCCCAGGTCCAATCATTCTCATGGCACTGAAAAAAGACTTTGGCGGTTCCTGGATGGCATCCGCCGGCATGGCGTAGGGATCGTAATGGGAGTCTTGCGCCACTGGGAACTCGTTTGCGGAGGGAGTGAGTATTGGGAGAGAATGCTGGACGGCTGGACGGCTGGTGCCCCAATAGCATAATCGACAGCAATGCAGAATTGGCGTGGGTGTGTGGATTGTTTTGGCGAGTCAGAATGAATGCGACCAGTTAGGCGAGGGACAGTTTGAAATCTACCTGCAAATTGGGTGGCACGCTCTGAGGTACGAAGGGCGTGGTGAGTCGCTAGAAACATTTGCCAGCTCCCACGCCCAACGTATTCGCTTTAGGCCTGTGATTTTTTGAATCCGAAGAAAGTACCCATCACACTCCGTGTGATGTTGCCTCAGAAATCACAGGTTTTTACCCGCGGAAATCACACGGAGTGTGATTGGTACTATAAAGTCACCGCCTCTCTGAGGTACGAAGGGCGTGGTAAATCGCTAGAAACATTTGACTCACTTCCCACGCCCATCGCTAGCGCTCTGAGCGTGCCACCCGGAGGCCTGGGTGGCCTAGTACTTTTCTGCCTGCCGCGTGTCTCAGTAAACTATCGAATGCCATTGAACCCTTCGTAGCGAAATCATTGCCGGTTCGGTACACTGCCCACACTCCGCGTTTGCTCGGAGCTGTTATTTTTCAATTCGTTATGCAAATTTGCCCATTGGAGCTCAAGCCGATGATCGTAGGAATCCCGAAAGAGGTCAAGGAAGACGAATACCGAGTTGCCATCCTGCCGGTAGGCGTCGAGGAGTTGGTAACGCGCGGCCACAAGGTCTTAGTTCAAGCCAATGCTGGGATCGGATCGGGATTGGCCGACCACGACTATCTGCAAGCGGGCGCCGAAATGTGTGCATCGGGCCAGGATATTTTCAATCGAGCAGATTTGATCGTCAAGGTAAAAGAGCCGTTGCAATCGGAATGGCCATTCATTCGACCAGGCCAAGCGCTCTTTACTTACTTTCATTTTGCGGCGGACAGGAAACTGACCGAGGCTATGCTTCACTCCGGTGCGAGTTGCTTGGCTTATGAGACACTGCGTGATAGCCAAGGACGTTTGCCGCTGCTAACTCCGATGAGCGAAGTCGCGGGTCGCATGAGCGTTCAAGAGGGAGCGAAGTACCTTGAGAAACCTCAAATGGGAAGAGGTATTTTGCTGGGCGGGGTGCCAGGCGTCGCGCCAGCGCATGTCACTATCCTTGGTGGCGGGGTGGTGGGTGCGAATGCAGCACGTATCGCCGCCGGCTTTCAAGCCGATGTTGCTATCCTGGATGTCAACTTAGATCGACTTCGCTATTTGGATGACGTCATGCCCTCCAACGTCAATGCTCTTTTCAGCGACCGGCACACCATCCGCGAGCAGCTACGACGTGCAGATTTGGTCATCGGCTCGATCCTAATCCCAGGTGCCAAAGCCCCCTATTTGGTTCGTTCGGAGGATCTCAAATTGATGAAACCAGGTAGTGTGATCATCGACGTTGCGATCGATCAAGGTGGCTGCGTCGAAACAAGTCGCCCAACAACGCACCGCGATCCAACGTATGTTGTCGATGACGTAGTCCACTATTGCGTAACGAACATGCCCGGTGCCGTAGGCCGAACAAGTACGTTCGCATTGTGCAACGTAACACTACCCTGGATCGTACAACTGGCGGAGGATGGTGTTGACCAGTGCATTGTCAATTCAAAAGCGTTGCGAGACTCTCTCAACATTCACAAAGGGACAGTCACCAACCAAGCAGTCGCGAAAACCTTCGGTTTTGAGTTTGTCGCCTAGTGCGAGGTAACCGGGGGCTAGCGGAACTCGCCAAGAGTTTCGGTGATTAGGACTGGGGGGTAGCGGAACTCGCCAAGAGTTTCGGTGATTAGGACGAATCCACTGGGTTTTACCTCTTGAAGTCGCCGAAAGCCTACGCGGCTTCCGCTACGCAAGAACCCCAACTCTTTGGCTGGATACGGCTCTAGGGGCGAATCGGGAATTGTTCGCAAATACGGATAGCATCCCTTGCAAAGTGGTCGTGGAACCAAATAGAATCAGTGTCTACATCAGTCGTGTTGAGGACGCCCGCCCACCACTTCTTGATTCACCTGCCAACATGACGACGGATCAACCGTCGCTCCCACCCACACCTGAGGATCCATATTGCTTCGAGCGCACGAGCTATTTCGATGGTGGATGATCCGGGCTTGTTTTTGGGCCGTTGGATTGTGCCAAGCAAATTGTTTCGGACAATATGCACCCAATGTAACGGTTGAGTCCATCGTCGATCATTACGTCGATCTACGCCTTGGAGAGGAAAAGGTCGAACCTGCCCTGCAGGCAAACGAAGCTACCTTAATTCGGCGACTGACTCTCGATTTGATGGGTCGGGTTCCAAGCCCATGTGAGACCCAGGAGTTCCTTGCGTCCGACTCGGTTTCCAAGCGGACAGAGTGGGTGGACCGTTTAATGGGTAGCGAAGGATTTGTACGCCACCAAGTAGATGAACTCGAAACGCTCTTGATGTACCCCGATAGCGGCAGCCTAAAGGATTACTTAAAGAAATCCGTTTTGGAGAATCGTCCTTGGGACCAGATCTTCCAAGACTTGATGTTGGCCGAACAGGGGGACGGCCAGAACGCTGGCGCTAGTTCGTTTGTCAAGGCGAGGCTGAATGATGTTGACAAGATGACCAATGAAGTCAGCGTACGATTCTTCGGTGTCAACATTAGTTGCGCTCAGTGCCACGACCATCCATTAGTCAGCGACTGGAAGCAGGATCATTATTATGGCATGAAGTCCTTCTTCGCGCGGACCTTCGAAAATGGTGGATTCGTTGCCGAGCGACCGTATGGTATGGTCGATTACGTAACCACCAAAGGTGAGAAACGTCGCGCTCGCCTAGTTTTTTTGACTGGCGAGGTGCTGGACGAACCCGAACAGCTTGAGCCAAACGATCAAGAAAAACAGGCTGAGAAAAAACAGCTCGAAGAATTGAAGAAGGAAAAGAAGCCACCGCCACAACCAAGCTACAGTCGCCGAAACAGGATTATCGAACTAGGACTCAGCCCGGTTGGCCGAACGTGGCTTGCCCGATCCATCGTGAATCGTATCTGGTATCGATTACTCGGTTATGGGCTAGTCATGCCCTTGGATCAAATGCACAGCGAGAATCCCCCGAGTCACCCGGAGTTGCTCGAATGGCTGGCCCATGACCTCATTTCACACGATTTTGATTTGAGACGTCTGATTCGTGGATTGGTGATGAGTCGTACGTATTCGCGTGACAGTGCATGGGGGGAACCGGCGACCAAACCTGATGAAAGCCTTTTTGCGGTCGGTCGAGTTCGTATGCTGACTCCTTTGCAACTTGGGAGTTCCCTGAGGGTAGCAACGTTGGATCCTGAATCGGTAGGATGCAATATTTCGCTCGCCGATCGGAACAAGCGTCTTGAGGAGTCAACTCAATCTGGACGCGGTCTAAGTTCGCGGTTTGAAATGCCTCGCGAAGACCTTCAGATTAGTGTTAGCGAAGCGCTCTATTTCAACAACAACAAGGACATGATGAGCGAGTTGCTCGGAAGAGGTTTGGTTGACCGTCTCGCGCTGATTAAGGATGACGGCACTTTGATTGAACTCGCATTTCAATGCGTACTTCAGCGACCCCCAGATTCCGGCGAACGTGAAGCCATGGAGAACTACATAGATCTGCGTTCCGACCGTCGCTACCAAGCCTGCCAGCAATTGGTTTGGTCCTTGTTGACAAGTACTGAGTTTCGATTCAACCATTAGGCGTCGCCTTTTGCTCCGCAAAAGTGCG
>JBBRJI010000387.1:0-6021 GCA_038219625.1 Pirellulales bacterium
TCGAACGTATGTGTGGTGCATATTTCGGGATAGTATTCTCGGCTTGTATTGAGGTTGTGGTTGACCTTGTCAACGCCGGCCGCCTTGAGTCGTTTCGCTTGCTCCTCGTCTAACAAACCAAGGCACGCACAAATATTGAGACCATACTGTTCTTTGATCTGCGGAACAATCGTCTCGACGGCTTTCATCTCCCGTTCGTTGGGTGCTCGACCACTGATGACGATACAATACGTCTTGCTCTTGCGTTCGGCGGCAATCCTCGCACCGTCAAGCAATTTGTCACGACTCAGAATATTGTATTTAGGAATAGGCGCGTCCGAGATTTTGGATTGGCTGCAATAGTTGCAGTCTTCCGGACACAAGCCACTCTTGGCATTCATCAGGAAGTACAACTGGACAGTCTTGCCAAAATAGTGATGGCGAATTTGGAAGGCACCAGCGATGAGATCGAGCAATTCGCCATCGAGGGATCTTAAGATTGAAAGAGCTTGCTCGCGTGTTGCGGGCTGTCCGGCCAGGACAGTGCGCGCAAGCGATTGCCAAGGTGCATCCGAGTTGGCTTGTGTGGTTGGATCGAGGGCAGGTGAAAGTGAAAGCATGGTCAAATTGGGTTTTGGAAATTGACGGGAAAGTAGCGGGTGCGAAAAAGCGTTTTGGTTGGATAATGCGACTTGCACTCAAACAACCCGGTATGCGGCTCGCACTTCGAGTGAGGATTGTACATCGAAAACCTATTCTGCCAAAGGGTTTACGTCCGTCCGAATAATCGCTAGGGGCGGAACCGTTTCGCATTCGCTCAATTTGCATGCATTTCGCGGACGATAGGAACCGAACGCGTTACCTTTCGGAGGATGCATCTCTAGCATTCGCCAAAAATTCTATTTTCCACTCCGTGCAAAGAGACTTTATGGCTCATTCAAGCCCATACCTAGACGATGTGGAGGATTCACAGGACGAAGACCTCAAACTGATTTCTCGTCGCAAAAGTCCCAAGGATGGAGCCCAACCCCAATCTCCGCTGGAAACTTACCTCCGCGAGATTAACGAAATGAAATTGCTGACCGCCGAAGATGAGCAGATGCTGGCTAGGCAAATCGCGCAAGGCGATGCGCAAGCTCGTGACCGAATGGTACGGGCCAACCTACGTTTGGTTGTCAATATCGCCAGAAGTTATGTTAGCAAAGGGCTTGCCCTGCAAGACCTTATTGAGGAAGGCAACCTAGGATTGCTCCGCGCCGTTGAGGGCTTTGATCCCGATATGGGCACACGCTTCAGTACCTACGCCAGCTATTGGATCAAGCAATCGATTAAGCGCGCCTTGATCAATTCGTCCAAGACGATTCGAATTCCTGCTTACATGGTCGAATTGCTCAGCAAATGGCGGCGTGCAACGGCTCGATTGAACGACGAGCTTGGTCGCATGCCAACTCAAGAAGAAATTGGTCGTATCCTTGGGCTGCCGAAGAAGAAGCTACCGATTATTAAAAAGGCTATTCAGGTCTACAACGCTACTCCTCAAAGCGATCAAACCGACTCGGGTTGGTCCCTTGGCGAGATGGTCATGGATGAGCGGGTTAAGAGTCCTGACGAAGTGATGATCGATCATGACGTCCTCAAGACTGCGATCGAATTGGTGGGCAAGTTGGATGCTCGTGAAGCGACCGTCCTCAAAATGCGATTCGGTCTTGACGACACGCCGCCGCACACGCTTAAAGAAATCGGCGCCGAGCTGGGCTTGACCCGCGAACGAGTACGGCAAATCGAAACCGAGGCACTCGCTCGATTGCAGCATGCGCTCAAAGATCCGAAAGAGCGTATGGGACTGGCATAGGGCGAGGGGCAGTTTGAAATCTGCCTGTAAACTGTGTGGCACGCTCTGAGGTACGAAGGGCGTGGTGAATCGCTAGAGTCATTTGCCACACTTCCCACGCCCATCGCTAATCGCGCTAATCGCGTTGGGCGTGCCACACAGTGGCGTGGCCTAGTAGTTTTCTGTCTGCGGCTCGCCTAAGATCGCAAATCGAGGTCAGTGAGGCATGGTTTCGGAGAGTACGACGACCACTTCCGCAGGCGGAAGAATGCCTCCCAGTTTGCTTGCGTCCACCAACACGTCGCTGAGTTTGGGTGGACGCACGCGAAACAGGAGAACGTAAAGAGCTGGCAAATTAATCAGCGTCAAAAAAGTGGCTAGTGAAAGGCCCCCCATGATGGCAATGGCCATCGGCCCCCAGAATACGCTTCTGGTTAGTGGGATCATTGCAAGAATTGCTGTCGCTGCGGTTAAGATCACAGGCCGTGCCCGTCGAACGGAGGACTCGATGACCGCGTCCCATTCGCTTAACCCACTCTTAATGTCTTGTTCGATTTGATCGACAAGGATGACTGAGTTACGCATGTCCATTCCAGCCAATGCAATCACACCCAACAACGCAACGAATCCAAAGGGGGCGTTGAATAGATGGAGAAAGGCAACCGCCCCAATCAAGCCGAGCGGCGCTATACCAAAAATCAACAACATTTTCTTGAAACTGTGTACCTGTGACATGAGCAATGCCAACATCAGTAAAATCATAAGCGGGAACAACGCGAAAAGCGCCTTATTCGCCTTTTCGCTTTCCTCGATGGCACCTCCCGCTTCGATTCGATATCCTGGCGGCAACTCGGATCGAACCTGAGCAAGCGCAGTTTCAACGCGAGCGCTGACATCGGGCGCCTGAGCTCCGTCCGCGATGTCGCAGCGAACGGACAATGTGTGTTCTTGATTTCGTCGCCATACGATCGGCTCCTCGAGCCTCGCGCGTATGTTTCCAACTTGACTTAGAGGAACGACTTTTCCCGATTGTGTAAAGAGAGTCAAGTCCGAAAACTGCTCCAAGTTCAAGCGTTCGGACTCGATGGCTCTGGCTACCACTTGGATCGTTTCCGTCCCCTCGCGATACTGCGAGATCGTTGTTCCGCTGAGGTGCGTTTGAAGTGCTAGTTCAATTTCTTGTGGTGTCAGTCCCATCAACCTCGCTCGGTCTTGGTCGATGTCGACTTGGATACTTTTGGCTGGTTCATCCCATTCGAGATTGACGTCCAGAGCTGCCGGTTCCGCCCGCATCACAGCAAGAACACTATCTGCAATTTGACGAACCACTTTTGAGTCAGGGCCTAACACACGGAACTGGACAGGGAATCCAACAGGCGGGCCAAAATCCAAACGCAACACACGCAGAGAAGCATCCGAGAATAACGGATCCTGTTCAAAACGATTCTTTAACTCAGATCGCAACGCTTCCCGGGCGGGTACATTGGTGGTTTGAATAACCAACTTGGCGAAGCTGGGGTTCGGTAAATCTGGGTTGAGAGCGAGAAAGAAACGGGCAGATCCAGCACCGACGTAGCTGGTAAAGTGCTCCACTCTAGGAACCTCTTGTCCTTCCGACGCAATGAGATATGGGCGGACCAAGTCCTCCACTTTCCCCATCATGCGATTGGTCGCCTCGATCGACGAACCTTCGTGCATACGAATGTCCACGATGAGTTCCGCCCGAGAGGATAATGGGAAAAACTGCTGCTGTAACTTGGTGAAACCAAAGAGGGCTCCAAGGAACAGGCCAAGGGTTACGGAAACGACAACCATCGGACGACGAACACAAACGCGAACGATCGAGCGAAGTGCACGATGGAATGCGGATTGGAACGGCAAATGATGTTCCTCCCCTTTCTTCTTGTGGAAATCCGGCAGCAACCTGACTCCAAGATGAGGAGTAAAAACGACTGCAACGAACCACGAGGCGATCAGCGTGATTCCAACGACCCAAAATATTCCACCAGCGTATTCCCCTGACGAAGAACGAGCAAAACCGACCGGCAAGAAACCCACCACGGTAATGAGCGTGCCCGAAAGCATTGGGAAGGCTGTCGAAGTCCATGCAAACGTTGCCGCATCGACTCGCCCCCATCCGTCTTCCATTTTAACGGCCATCATCTCCACCGCGATGATTGCGTCGTCTACCAGCAATCCCAACGCTAAAATCAAGGCCCCCAGCGAGATGCGATCCAAGTTCATTCCGATGGCATTCATCACGACCAGCGATATCGCAAGCACCAACGGAACACTGAGGGCCACGACAATGCCTGTTCTAAATCCTAAACTTAAGAAGCTCACAACCAGTACGATCACCAGCGCTTCGATGAACGAACGAAGGAATTCGCCCACGGATTCCTCGACGACATGCGGCTGGAATGCAATGTTTCCGATGAGTACGCCTACGGGGACTTGACCGCGGATGATTTCGAGTTCCTCTTCCAATGCCTGACCAAGCCGAAGCACATTCCCACCCTTGTTCATGACTACTCCCAGGACCACTGCGGGCTGTCCGTTGTATCGAACTAAGTATCGAGCCGGATCCTCATAACCTCGCTTCACAGTAGCGATATCATCCAGCCGAAAGATACGTCCGTTGGCTTGAATTGGCACCGCTTGAATCTGTTCGATGCCATCAAAGTCTCGAGAAACACGAACATGGATTCGATCCGTTGCCGTGTCGATGCTTCCGGACCGCATCAATACGTTCTGCTTTTGTACACTGTCAAAAATCTGTTGTGGCGAAATCCCCAATGTGGCCAATTTTTGTTGGGAAAAGTCGATGTAAATCCGCTCGGACTGGTCTCCGATGATATCCACTTTTTCGATGTCGGAGACTCGCTGCAATCGCTTTCTAGCGGATTCGCATATTCGCTTCAGTTCAGCGGGCGAATAGTCTTCGCCATGGAACGCATAAAGTGCAGAATACACATCTCCATATTCGTCGTTGACGTTTGGCCCAATTACCCCTTGAGGCAAACTGTCCTTGATATCACTCAGTTTCTTTCGAACTTGGTACCAGATATCGGGCACCTCGCGCGAGGGCGTAATGTCCTTGAGTTGCACAAGCGTTAACATTCGATCTGGCAAACAATAGGTTTGCAAGAAATCCAAGTAAGGAGTCTCTCTCAGTTTCACTTCGACGACGTCCGCAACTTGCTGTTGCATTTCTTCGGAAGTTGCCCCTGGCCAAACTGCTGAAACAATTATAGTTTTGATCGTGAACGAAGGATCCTCAGCGCGCCCCATCTGGAAGTACGCTTGAAGACCAGCCAGACTGCATGCCGCGATTAAAAAAGTTACGAAAGCAGGATGAGTAACAGCCCATCGCGACAAATTGAATGCGTTCTTGTCGTTTACGGATTGAGGCGCATTGTTGAGTTGTATGTTCATAATCGATCGCTTTACGGCTTCGCTTCCCAGACTCGAACTCGCGAGTTCTCGTCCAGGCGCTGCACCCCTGCGCTGACGATTCGATCCCCAGATTGAAATGGTCCACGCACGACGACCGTTCCATTTCTGTATGGAAGGACCTCGACTGACACCGCTTCGACTCGCCCCGAGAAAGGTTCGATTCGCCAGACGATCGGCAAATCATTGCGGCTTGCGATCGAGGTGATAGGAATGCAAAGACCTTCATCCGCCGTATTGCTAAGGAGAATCGATACGGTCATACCGATGGCCAGGTCGGGGTCGGAATCCACGAGCTTGAACCTCGCATCAAAGGTTCGCGATATCGGATCAGCCATCGGGGATAGTTCTCGCAATTCGGCTCGCAACTCCAGTCCCGCCTTAGACCAAAAGGTGGCTGTTGCGCGGAGGTTTTTGACGTGGGTAACGAGATTCTCGGGAAGGCTTACCTTTGCTTCCAATTCATCGGTTTGCATAAGCTGCAGAACCGCTTGCCCCACGTTGACGACTTGGCCAGCTTCAGCCTGCAGGGAGGTTATCAAGCCATCTGAGTCCGCAATCAACTCGCAATAGGATTGTTGATTGGTTGCAAGCTCAAGGCGACGTTTGGCTGCATCCACACGCGCTTTGGCGACGTCGCGGTTAGCAAGTCCAAGCTCATAGTCCGATTGGCTTACCGAGTCGGTGGTGCGAAGTTGCCGGAGTCGCGCCTCCTCTGCGGTCGATTGCTTTAGGAGGGATTGAGCGGAAACCTCCTC
>JBBRJI010000388.1:0-6016 GCA_038219625.1 Pirellulales bacterium
GACTCGTGAAATGCTAGAATGATTGGCTATGGAATCGGACAAGCAAATCTATTTGATCTTTCAGTGGCAGCCGCAATGGGTGTTTCTGCTGTTGCACGAGGCGCCACCGGCAGGTGCTCGATTTGAGTCGGTGACATTAAAATCGATAGAAAAATGAGTCGACGCTGCTTGGGTTCCAGAGGATGTTTCGTCGGCAATTCTCGTGGCCGAGTTTCAAGGGTACGACGATAACCTAATCTACGTTCGGATCGTGCAAGAGATGGCCATGCTCCGGGCGCAATACCCCAAACGAGAGGTTCGAGGCCTCGTTTTCTTTTTGGAATCTCGTTTTGATCCAGATTCCGATCCGTGGCGTGACTTTGTTCAGGTGATCTACTTGGACGAAGCGTTGGAACAGTTGAGCCGTGACCAACCAGACCATCCGATGGTGGCGGTTTTTGCGCCATTGTTTGCAAGCAGCGAGGAAGTTTTGGAAACGGAAGCTGCGGAATGCTATAATCGGATAGACAGCCCCGCACTGGACCGGGCATCGGTGGCAGGGTTGCAGGAAGTGTTTATACGCTGGCTAATGCAGCGATTGCCTTACAAGGGAGCCAAGGAGATCGAAGAAATGTTGCTAGGTAAGTTACCAGATATCCGAAATACTAGATCTGGCCAAGATCTTATCGCTATTGGTATAGATCAAGGCAAGCTGGTTGGTCAGGTCCAGTTGTTGGAATCACTTTGCAATTCAATACCAACCATAGAAGCACAATTGCGAAGCATGTCCGTCGAACAGCTCAAAAGTCGCTTGAATGAGTTGAGAAATATTTTTGATGCTCGCCAGCCATAAAACCAATGAACATTGGCAAATTGACGTATTCCTGGGACGCATCGATGTCAAAGGAGACACAACTGTTTCCCCTCCAGTCTCTCGACTCCACCTCCAGCCTCACTTTTGGCGATTATTTCGACATTGCGCCTTGTCATTATTCACCTTGTTTTTTTGGTTTTCTTGAAGTACGGGCTTCGATAGTGTCTTGGAGCAATGTCAATCGCAACCCGAAACTTCGCAAGTTTCGGAGCTCGCTTCTACTCAATGCCGCTACTAATCCTCATTCTTTGTGGCATTGCGACTTCGCGTGGTTCCCTAGATTCGGGTTGTATCAATAAAAAGCTCAACTTGCCTACCTCTCCGTGCCGATTCTAACGAACGATCGCAAGAGCGAAGGAAATTCGATTTAACCGGGGGGTTTATAATGGTCCGCAAGGCCTTTTTGGTAGCCACACTAGCGATCTTTGCTGGTTTGGCCTCGTATGATGACGCCCACGCCCAGCAGGCTCAGCCTCAGGCACAGGCATACAACAAAGCATGGGGTGGTGCTGCTAGCAATCGCGACTACGAGCGATTCAATCACTACCCATATGTTTACTATCCTCAGAATTTCTATGGTAGCGAGTACTATCGCAGCAGTGACAGCCTCTACCATCGATATCCTGCTGAAATGCAGATCCCAGTTTATAACCGAAAATGGTATAACTATTACCCAACGGCTCAGCGATACCACTGGGGACACCATTTCCTAACGGACGTATTCTAACCGTTGCTCATTCAAAAAAGGTTGATTCCCGCAACACTGCTTCGGTCGCTTGATCTCGCAGTGTTTTTTCGTTTGCACTCGAGGGCAACATGGATGAACCCAACCGCTCCATCGCCAAGCGTCAAATCGCGAGGTTGCTTGGCAGTTCCTCGAACCCCATCTGCGTCATTTCCGAAGAGAATACTCTCGTTTTTGCAAATGATGCAATGGGGCGTCTCGTAGGTCAGTCTCCCGACTCTTTGTTGGGGGTGAATTGCAGCACCCGTGTCCCCGACGACGGAGACGAAAACGCTCCTCTATCAGCGTTCTTCTCACTGCCGATTCATTGGTCGCGAAGGGGAATGTTGCTGTTGCCTGAGTCTGGTCCATACCCAAATCAAAAGGGCTCCCAAGCCGATGCTGGATCATCGCCCGCGTCCGCTCTGTGGCTACGCTGCTTAATTCCTCTTGAGGAAGAGCTCGGTTGTATTCTATGTGTCTTTTGTCCGACCGACAAAGGAAACATGGGTGAAGTCGTTGATCGGCAGGCTTCTCTCACGCACAAAATCATGCGTGAAAACCGAAAGCAATTCGTTCATTTGGATGACCTGTGGTTTCTGCAAGGTCAGTCCGTCTTTGCACGACGAGCCTTAGAGCAATTGCAGTTGGCAATTGCAAATCCACTGCCCGTAACCGTTTTTGGCCGACAGGGATCCGGAAGGTCCAAGCTCGCTCAGTCGATCCATTCCAAACGACGTGGACTGGAATCGAACGATCGCCCTATCGCGGTAGGCCATTCGCTTGTTCGACTGGACTGCTCGTTGATGGATATTGAACTGTTGCAAAGCATGCTGGAAGTCATCGACGAAAGCAAAATCAATGGAAGAACCATTCCCGCGGTTTTGTTGGAAGGTCTAGAGGGATTGCCGGACGAATGCATTTTTATGTTGGCCTCGTTTCTCAAGGTTCACCAAGACGCGGTTTGTATCGCGACATACGACCCATCGGTAATGGAGTCGCATTCCCTTACGGACCCAAGCTGGAGTGAGGTTCTGTCGCGAACCAGCGTGCTACGGGTCGATTTGCCGAAGCTAGTCGAACGCATAGAAGATATTCCGTCGTTGATTACCGCTTGGTTTAGCGTTCGGAAAGGAATGGATGGAGTTGCAAACGAAATTTCCGATAGCTTTGTGGACGCCCTTACTGCGTATACTTGGCCGGGCGACATCGAGGAGTTTGCCGATGCGTTGGCTCACGCTACCCAAAAGGCCGCGGGGGGAAAGATGACAGAGAAACACCTTCCTGTGAACATTCGGACATGCGTATCCCATGTCGAGCAATCACAAGTCGACGAATCCGTGGACTTGGACGCGATCCTCGAAGATGTTGAAAAGACGATGATCATGAGGGCGCTGGAACGGTTTCAACAGAACAAGTCGTCCGCTGCCATGTTGTTGAACATCTCTCGCGCAAGATTGCTTCGTCGACTTGAGCAATGGGGCATGAAATCCGAAAGCGGAACTGCGGAAGGTGACGACGACTTGCCTGTCTTTAATGAGGTTCCGTGACATCCTGTACATTTTGCTCGGCGGCTCCCGTGATGAGTCGCGCGGTGCGATTTCGAGTGATGTAGTTCCAAAACCACTGAAATAGGACTAGGATCCGATTTTCGAAACGGGCAAGGTACATGATGTGAATGAACAGCCAGGCCAGCCAAGCGATTTTGCCGCTCATGCGAATCCTGCCCGCCTCGACAATTGCATGCGAACGCCCGATGGTTGCCATATTCCCTTTGTCCCAATATTGAAATGGTTTCGTCGGACGACTTCCACGGATCGACTTTGCGATCAGCTTTCCAACAAAATCTCCTTGCTGCACGGCGACAGGAGCCACGCCTGGCAATGTTTTTGCATCGGGCAGGCTGAATGCAGCCATGTCTCCGATCACGAAGATATTGGGGTGTTCCGAAATGGCGCATTGGGAGTCGACTGCGATTCGACCCGATCGATCGATCCGATCCGGCGCATCAATAGCATCGGCAAGCTTTTTACCGAGCATAGAAGCCTTGACGCCAGCAGCCCAAATTACCGTATTCGTTTCCACGCGATTGGATTTTCCGTCATGACTTACAATCACGTGGTCTGGGTGGATTTCCAAAAGTCGCGTTTCGTTCCAAATCTCGGCCCCTAGTCCTTTCAGGTCTCGAGCAGCGACTTCCGATAACGATACGTGGTACTTGTCCAGTATCAGTTTGCTGTTCTCAATCAAAAGGACGCGTGCTGTGCTCGGGTCAATCGTACGAAAATCCTGCTTCATCGATTGACGAGCAAGCTCGCAAATCGACCCCGCCATTTCCACTCCAGTAGGACCTCCGCCAACAATCACGAAAGTTAAAAGGGATGCGCGTTTCGCAAGATCCTCTGTCCGTTCGGCTTGTTCAAACGCAGTTAAGATTCGTCGGCGTATCTCGGTCGCATCTTCGATGGTCTTTAGACCCGGCGCTAGCGGTTCCCATTCCGCGTCACTCCCAAAGTAATGATGGGTAGAGCCCGTGGCGACAACCAAATAATCGAAAGGGATCGATGACTGATCCTCCATCACGATTCTCCGATCGATAATATTGAAATCCTTCACAGCCCCCAAAAGTACTTGGACGTTTTTTTGTCGTCTGAAAATACTTCGAAGGGGCGCGGCGATGTTCGCAGGTGAAAGGGCGCCGGAAGCGACTTGGTAGAGAAGCGGCTGGAACAAGTGGAAATTGCGGCGGTCGACCAATTTGATTTCGACATCGGCTTTACGCAATGCCCGAGCGCAAGCCATGCCCGCAAAACCACCTCCGATCACAACGACTTGGGTTTTGGTAGAATGCTGCACGGTGTTTGTTCTCATACTGGATTGCTGTTGCGAAATTCAATAACTTGAGCTCGCTTGATTGTACGGGAATTCATTTCGAATGGATCCACCTCTTTTAACTCCGAACGAAACCACCTTCCACAACACTTCTTTGAGCAAAAACGCAACGAATGATCGAAACCAACACATTGAAGAGTAAACACGTCGTTGTCACGGGCGGGGCAACCGGAATTGGATTTGCCATCGCGGACCTTTTTTCCCAAAATGGAGCCAAGGTTGCTATCGGTTCTCGCCGCGAAGAAGCAATCCAAGAAGCCATCAGCGCATCCGCGGGTAGGTTAATCGGGCATACAATGGATGTTGCAGTGCGAGAAAGTGTTGAGCACTTTTTTGATTGGGCAGCCACAGCCCTTGGTCGTGTTGATATCTTGGTTAACGCTGCGGGTGTCAATATTCGTGATCGCTCTATCAATTCTATGGCGCCCGATCAGTGGGATCAGGTCATGGCGATTAACGCCACAGGCGCATACAACTGCATCTATTTCGTCTTGCCGCAAATGCGAGCTCGGCAACGTGGTATGATCATCAATATCTCTAGCGTCGCCGGCAAACGGGCTCTTGCCTTGGGTGGTGTGGCTTATTCCGCTAGCAAGTTTGCGATGACGGCACTTGGAACCTGCGTTTCCAACGAAGTCGGCGGGGAGAATATTCGAGTTACCAACGTCTACCCAGGTGAGGTGGACACACCCATTCTCGAACAGAGACCAACGCCAGTGACGGACGAACATCGCCAAAAGATATTGCGGCCCGAAGATATCGCACAGGTGGTTGTGGGGCTGGCTGGTTTGCCCGATCGCGTTCACGTTCCTGAAATCGTGATCAAACCAGTCAATCAGCAATACTATTGAGGAATTTGGCTTGAAGGTCTCTATCCTTGTACCAGCGTTCAACGAAGAAAAAACGATTGAACGCGTTCTACTGAAACTGCTTGCGTTACCGATCCGTGAAATTGAGATCATTGTCGTCGACGATGGATCAACCGATGCAACCGGACGCATTATTCAGCAATTGGCTGAGGATAATCCTGGTATTCGTTGCTTTGCCCAGCCGAAGAATCTCGGCAAGACTGCCGCCATTTCCAGAGCCATATCGGAAAGCACAGGCGAAGTTTTAATCGTTCAAGATGCCGACTTAGAATACGACCCAAACGAGATTCCCGAAATCATTTCTCCAATCATTGAAGGTGTTGCTGACGTCGTTTACGGAAGTCGTTTTTTGGTCAAGCGCGCCTCGCGGGTGTTGTATTACTACCATTATCTTGCAAATAAGTGCTTAACCTGCCTAAGCAACATTTTGACGAATCGGAACATGTCGGACATAGAAACATGCTACAAAGCGTTTCATCGCGAGGTGATCCTGCCGCTAAAACTGTGCAGCCGAGGCTTTGGCATGGAAGTAGAGATTACTGCGATGGTTTGCAAAACGAAAGCTAGGACGTACGAAGTTCCGATTTCGTATTATGGTCGAACGTACGAGGAAGGGAAAAAGATCGGTACCCGGGATGGCTTGGCCGCGATCTGGTACATCCTTTACTTCAACCTGAT
>JBBRJI010000389.1:0-5997 GCA_038219625.1 Pirellulales bacterium
CATGGAGCTTGGTGGTCTGAGACACGACTCGGAAAGGGTCTTTCTTCTTTCCACGACACATGGTGGGGAGACTCATGGGCTCGCAGCAGCTATCGCGACGATCCGCATCTACCAACGTGAACCAGTCATTGAAACCATCTATCAGCGAGGACAGCGGTTGATAACCGAAGGGACACAACTAATAGCGAGTCACGGCCTCAGCAAACATATTCAAATACAAGGCAAGCCTTGCTGTCTCGTGGTTAGCACTTTAGATCAGGATGGCAAGCCGTCTCAGGCGATGCGGTCCCTTTTTCTCCAAGAAACGATAAAACGAGGCATCTTGATGACATCCCTGGTGGTCAGTTTTACCCACTCAGACGAAGACATCGATCGAACGTTGGATGCGATGGATCACGCATTTCGAACTTATCGAGCAGCGCTTGAGAATGGAGTGGAAAACTACTTGGTTGGCAAGCCGTCACAGGCAGTTTATCGTCGATACAATTTTCGGAGCGACAGCGTCTAACCGGCTCCCATCACTATGATTCAATCCATGATTCAATCCGTCGCCTCGAATTCATCTCTTGGAAAGCGAACCACCTGCCGCCACTGCGGTGCACCGCTGGTGCATAGTGTGGTTGATCTCGGCGTGCAACCACCCTGTGAAGGTTATGTTTCCGCCGAGCGTTTCAACGAACCTGAACTGACTTATCCGTTGCACGCGATGGTATGCGCGAACTGTTTGCTGGTTCAGCTTGAGACCGATGTTGCGCCCGAGTCGATTTATACCGAATACGCATACTTTTCATCGTACTCTGATAGTTGGTTGGAACATTCACGCAAGTATGCGGAAAGGATCACAGCCCAACTAGGGCTGGACTTAGATAGCCAAGTTGTTGAGCTGGCAAGCAATGACGGCTATCTGCTTAAGAATTTTGTCGAGACGGGCATTCCGGCTTATGGCGTCGAGCCGGCCGCCAATATTGCCAAGGTCGCTGTTGAAAGAGGCATTCCAACAGTGGTTGCCTTTTTTGGGCTTTCGATTGCAAGTACGCTCGTGGCCCAGGGGCGCAGCGCAGATTTGATCGTGGCCAACAACGTGTTTGGGCATGTGCCCGATATTAACGACTTCGTATCGGGAATCAAATTGCTTTTAAAAACTGGCGGCACGGTTTCTATCGAGATTCCGCACTTGATGCGGTTAATAGAGGGCAACCAGTTCGATACGATTTACCATGAGCACTACTGCTACCACACGCTCCTAGCAGATACGCGGATTTTCGAGGCCTTTGGCCTGCGGTTGTTTGATGTCGAGGAGCTTACGACCCATGGAGGTTCGATTCGCATGCTGTTGTGCCACGACAACGATCCGCGAGGAGTGACCTCTGCGGTTTACGCATTGCTTGAGTTGGAACGCGCTTGCGGATTGGATCGCGTCGAGACGTACACTGGCTTCGGCGAAAAAGTGCGTGAGACCAAACGCAAACTACTCACTTTTCTCATTGAAGTTGCCCGTGCTGGCAAAACGGTGGCTGGCTATGGTGCACCAGGCAAGGGGAATACACTTCTCAATTATTGCGGTATCCGAACGGATTTCATCGATTTTGTCGTCGATCGCAACCCGTACAAACATGGCAAGTATCTACCCGGCTCGCGAATCCCCATTTACGCACCGGATAAGATTGACCAGATGAAGCCCGATTATGTGCTTATCTTGCCTTGGAATATCAAAGAGGAGATTATGGTGCAGATGGCACACATCCGCAGCTGGGGAGGTTCGTTCGTATTACCAATTCCGGAAGTTACGGTGGTCGCATGATTTTCATGGAGACAGCTTTAGAAGGTGCGTTTATCATTGATATCGAGCCTCACGCGGATCCGCGTGGCTTCTTTTGTCGGACGTATTGCCAGCGGGAGTTTGAATCCCATGGCTTGGTGCAAACAACCGCTCAGTGCAATTTAGCACACAATCTTTTGGCTGGAACACTTCGCGGGATGCATTGGCGCGCACAGCCCTCTCCGGAAGCCAAACTGGTGCGCGTACTGCGAGGGTCGATCATTGATGTGATTGTGGATCTACGACCAGAGTCCTCTACCTATCTGCAACATTTGACGGTCGAGCTCAACGCAGATAACCATAGGGCACTCTATATACCTGAGTTGTTCGCACACGGATTTCAAACGCTCGAGGACCAAACCGAAGTCTTCTATCACATGAGCGAGTTTTACGAACCGCGACACGATCGCGGTGCTCGTTGGAATGATCCTGCGTTCGGGATTGCTTGGCCGTTGTCGAATCCCATTTTAAATGATCGCGATCGCGAGTATCCGGATTTCGAAGAATGAATGAAACCGACCAAGAAGCTATCGGCCTTGCAATGCATGCCAGATTAACCACATTGTATCCGATTTGCCGCAGCATAACCGGAGATGGAGTACGGCAAACTCTCGCAGAGTTGAAGACATCTATTCCGCTCGAAATCCATGAAGTACCTAGCGGCACGCAAGTATTTGATTGGACAGTTCCGAAGGAATGGAACATCCGCGACGCATGGATCCGAAATGCCGCGGGCCAGCGCGTTGTGGATTTTAAGGAAACGAACTTGCATGTGGTGAGTTATAGCACTCCTATCCATGCCACGATGCCACTGAGTGAGCTCCGGGCGCATCTGCATAGCTTGCCCGAACAACCGGATGCGATACCCAATCTAACTTCCTATTACAAAGAGGACTGGGGGTTTTGTCTCAGCCACAACGCGTTGACGGCTTTGAAGGACGGCGACTATGAGGTTTGCATCGACGCAACCTTGGCGCCGGGAAGTCTAACGTATGGGGAGTTCTTTCTACCTGGCGAATTGAGCGACGAGGTTTTGTTCTCCGCCCACATTTGCCATCCCTCTTTGGCAAATGATAACTTATCCGGAATCGTGGTAGCGGCGGAGTTGGCAGCCGAACTGGCCGCTAGGAGGCAACGTCGGTACAGTTACCGTTTCTTGTTTATTCCAGCCACGATTGGTGCGATTACTTGGCTTGCGCTCAATGAAGCTGGTACGGTGCGCATCAAACATGGGCTGGTGCTGAGCGGAATTGGAGACGCCGGCGCGATCACTTATAAACGCAGTCGGCAGGCTACGGCTACAATTGATCGGGTTGTGACGTTTGTGCTCGCAAGCATTGGTGGTTCGCATTCCATCCAAGATTTCTCGCCCTACGGCTACGATGAACGTCAATTCTGCTCGCCTGGCTTCAACTTGCCGGTCGGCCGTTTTTCGCGGACGCCGTATGGAACTTACCCGCAATATCACACTTCGGGAGACAATCCCAGTTTTGTAAAACCCGAATCGCTCGCCGAATCACTTCGAATACTCCACAAGATCGTGACCGTTCTGGAAGGCAATCAACTTTACCTCAACACAAATCCGAAGTGCGAACCGCAACTCGGTAATCGTGGACTATACAAAGAGCTGAGCAATAACGGCGAGACGATGGCTATGCTTTGGGTTCTCAATTTGTCCGATGGCAAAAACACTTTATTGGATATAGCCGAAGGCGCTTCTATTCCGTTTGAGCGAAGTCTAAGCGTTGCGACAATCTTGGAGTCGAATGGGCTGCTTTGCAGAATGCAGTGAGTTATTCTTAGGCGAGGCGCAGTTTGCA
Organism: Pirellulales bacterium; assembly: GCA_038219625.1. GTDB lineage: Bacteria > Planctomycetota > Planctomycetia > Pirellulales > Pirellulaceae > JBKCUI01. Next base: position 3,640 of record JBBRJI010000389.1, read on the forward strand.
ATCTACCTATAAACTGGGTGGCACGCTCTGAGGCTGTGACTTTATAGTACCAATCACACTCCGTGTGATTTCCGCGGTTAAAAACCTGTGATTTCTGAGGCAACATCACACGGAGTGTATTTCTGGGGCAACATCACACGGAGTGTATTTCTGAGGCAACATCACACGGAGTGTGATGGGTACTTTCTTCGGATTCAAAAAATCACAGCCTCTCTGAGGTACGAAGGGCGTGGTGAATCGCTAGAGACATCTGCCACACTTCCCACGCCCATCGCTAATCGCGCTAATCGCTTTGGGCGTGCCACACCGTGGCCTGGTAGTCTTCTGTCTGCTGCTCACCTTAAGGAACGAGTACCCTTGCAGCTACCCCTCGGTCCCCTCTACAATTCCGTTCGAATGCATCAAATGGTCGTTGCAGCGACAAACTTGCACTGCATTTCTGTCGCAATTCATTAGAGTAGGGTAGCAAATGGATTTAGATAAGCTTCGCCAGACCGCCTCGCAACTTAAGATTGGCCACTACTCTCGTCATGTCTTCTTGTGCATTGGTGAATCTTGCTGTTCTAAGGAACAAGGCGAGCTTGCTTGGAAAGCTCTCAAGGATCAGCTCAAGGAACGTGACCTTTCGCTTTCGACAGGCCCAAACGCATGTTATCGAACGAAAGCTGGATGCCTCCGAGTCTGTACGGGCGGTCCAATTTTGGTGGTGTACCCAGAAGGCAACTGGTATGGCGGCATGACGGCTGATAGGATCCCAGAGTTCATCGAACGCCAGATTGTTCGTGGCGAACCGATTGAAGAATGGATTTTTGCAAAAAACCCAGTGGGAAACCTAAGGACATTACCCGATTGAGGTCGTGATGCGCAGCAATCGCGATCAATCTGCATTGCTCTTAACCATACGCGACTCCCAGAATCGAGTCGAACGTTCGATCCATGGTTGGTACAGCTTTAGTTGGTTTGGCGATTCGGCTAAATGATCCGCTGCTGCTTTTTGCCATTGCTGGAAATAAGATACGGCTTTTCGTGAGACGCGGGGTTTGCCGTCGAAAACGAAATAAAAGGGAGCGGTTGTAGCAAATCGATAACCGTTGTTGTTATCTGTAACAATGCGAATGACCAACCAACCTGATTTATCGATCTCAATGGGAGGAAACTCTCCGCGCTTGTAATGATCTTCGAGTTTAGCGCTGTATATGGTGTCGCCATTGAACACAACATCTAGGTAATCAACTGGCTCACGTACAGAGAGCGACACACTGATGTCGAGTGCTATGCTTTGCCCCCGGTAACTGGTCTGAATGCTGCCCGGTGGTAAGTTGTTGATGTTGGCTCTGAGCAAAGGACCATTCGTTACGAATGTGTGACTTTGGGCGATGGCCCGCCACCACGATAAATGGTCTGGCTGTGTTGCGGAAAAGACATACACGCGATTGTATCCGACTTGGGTATTGTTTCCGTTAAAACCGCTGCCTGCAGTGGGCGTGATTTGAAGTCCTGCTTCGAGCATTTGCCAGTAGATGGTCTCACTGAGTTTTCCGACACCGCGAGGGTCGTTGAAACGGATAACGTCATCTGCATCTATTGGGGCATACACTTCGCTTGGTATTTTGACTTTTCCGCGTGTCAGTTGCACTTTCCCACGCGTGCCCTCAGTCTGTTCTTTGGAAAAGACTAGGCGATCGTCTCCGTCGGGCCGATTGTAGGACGATAGTAGTTGGATAGATCGAATTGCATTGCTTGCCAACAAGAGTGGCACATCGCGCGACCAGGGACGTAACAGTTCCGCAAAAACTTTCTCATTTGCTGTGGCATCATCGAGCATGGTGAAAGCGTCGGATTCCTTCAATTTTGAGGCTTCCGAAGTCGAGCCGTGCAGTAGAAGAGCACCATTTTCCCATTCCAGGTAATGACTGACGGCGCTTAGGCCTAGCCCCACTCGGTCCGCGTTTAAGGGATTTGTCCTTTCTTGGCCAGTGGGTTCGGTTGGCTTATCCTGGTCGCGTGTTTTCCTTGGCGACAGTGATTTTAAGTTCGTTTTGGAGTCGGTTGAAACAGCGAAATCGACCGCATCGGCCAATTGCCAGCGATTTAGTTCCTGCGACGAGAGGCTTGAAAAATGATCTCCGCTATACCAGTATTCCGAATGCATATCGACGGAACGAGGAATTTCTACAGGAACAGAATCTTTCGCCCCACGTTCGATGGTAAACCCTCCGCGTACTTCGTTGAATTCGGGTCCTCTTTGGACTAGAAATTCGTAATCACCGTTTGGAGGTGCTAGCTTGAATTTTGATTCTGCCAACCATTGGTCACCCGCAAAAAGAACGTTTTTGGGGCGAGTAAGCTTTTTTGCGG
>JBBRJI010000390.1:0-5995 GCA_038219625.1 Pirellulales bacterium
AAGGGTATGTGTCGTGCTGAGCAGATCGCGATATTCCGATGCGACGGTCACAGGTACGCCAAACACAATGCCGTAATTTACCGTACCATCCACGATCAGATCGTTCACCCCCGTGACCGTCACGATCTGAGCAACGTTCCAATTGTCGCTTCTAAAACGCAACTGCGAGGTACTTGGAACGCCTTCATTGGCATTAGTCGTGGAAATCGGAATCAGAACTTCCTGACTCGGTTGTGAACTCAGCTTAACGCTAATCGTCGATGAAACCGTTCCAGTCTCATTCGTTGTGAGCGGCGAAGTTGCAAGAATAATAACGCTAGCCAAACCGGTTTCTTGTTCAGCAATGTTGACAAATGCAGTATACCATTCGTCCGAATTTAGCAGAAGCGTTCCTCGCCCTACAACTGCGTCATCATCCTTTGTCTTGGAGATGGTCACATCTTGAGGTAAATTCCAGTTCGCTGGTGTGAACGTTAAAACCTTGAGCGTCGCAGACGGGGCGGAGACTGAGAATCCAGCGTCTCCGCTCAGATCGATAGACACGACCACGTCGCTAGTGGGGGCAACACCTAGTCGGACTCCGAAAGTCCGACTCTTTCCTTCAGTAATCAGGAACTGATTGTTGGTCAAAACAGGTGTCGCGATAAGGACTCGTTCGTTGTCCGCTTCACGCAATACGACAGCTTTGTCTCGCCATCCGGCTGCGGTCAATTGAAGGGTTCTCGTACCATCGACCGAATCCGCATCTTCTGCCGCAGCCACGGTTGCATTTTGATAGACGTCCCAATTCGTCGGCGTGAAAGTCATAGTCGCTGGTCCAACCAACGTTAGATCCGAATCACCCATCAGCAGAGCAAGGTTTACAGTGACATTGGCTATTGGTGCGACGGCCAATCGAACGCCCAGCGACACCGTCTTGCCTTCTTCGACTCGTAATTCGGACGCACTCGTCTCTATTAACCAACCGCTGTCTACTTCATTTACGGTTACTGCTAACTCGGATTGACCAATAGTAGAGATTGCAAAAGACGCTGTTCCATTGATCGTGTCTAAATCACTCGCGGCTTCGAAGGTCACTAATTGAGCCACGTCCCAGTTGGTAGAGTCGAACTGAAGCGTCGTCGGTTCTGCAACACGCAAGTCGTCGTCGCCCGTTTTCTTGGCGTTCGTTACGGTGATCGGTGCGGTCGGTGAAAACAGCAATCGAACACTAATTTGCGTGCTATCTGACTCCGGCACACTGACCGTGGTGCTTGAAATGTCCAGCCAGCGACCATCTTCGATCTCGGTAGCGACAACCGTGGCTGACTGCCAATCGGTGGCTGTGGAAATCAAAGTCGCATTTCCCGTTAGAATGTCACTGTCCAACGCGGCGTTCAAGGTAACGGTTTGCGCGTTGTCCCAGTTCAGCGGTGTAAACACGAGCGAATCACTAGAGGTAATCGAGATATCGGAATCTCCGGCTTGCCAACTGTTCTGAACGGTAACGTTGCCCGATGGCTGCGCTGACAAACGGACCGAATAGGTCGTGCTGCTTCCTTCGAGTATCGCCAACGAGTTGGTGGAAACCACAATCTGCCGATCGTCGTCCTGTTCACGTAATGTTGTAATTGCATTTGAGAACGTTGGTGACGACCAAGTCAGTGTTGCGATCCCGTCGATCCCGTCGGCATCCTGTGACAGTTGAACCGGAACTAGTCGTGGCACATTCCAACTGGCAGGAGTAAACTCAACCGAAGCCCCCGAGGGGAAGTTAAAGCTTGGGTCCCCGGATAATACACCGCTGACCGTCACGCTGCTCGCTGGCATTCCAGCCAATTGAATACTGACAAACGCAAAGCCCCCTTCACCGATGATGATTTCGCTGTCGACCAGTATGCGTCGGTCGCGATCCACTTCCGTAACAAAAACGGTCGTGCCGGTCCAGCCGGTTGCCGACAGCGCAAACGTGGCCGAATTCGACTCAGCATACCTGTTGTTGCATTAAAGAAAAAAGCGCGACCACTATTATTGAACGAGGTATCGTCATTGGGAGCACCGACGACAACCAAATTACCCGACACCGCCACGGATTTGCCGAACTGCTCGTTGGCTGCCGGTGTTGGATTCTCAATCGTCGTGATTCGCTGGCCTGTGACGGTATTGAATAAATAGGCGAGTCCGTTTTGAGCTGCTCCAACAATGCCAACCGCCCCTGATACCGACACCGTCTGTCCTAGATATTCTCCAATAGAAGGTCGACTGAATGTTTGAAGGATCGCACCGGTATTGATGTCATAGACATAGGCAATTCCAGTTTCTTTGTCCTGCACTTTGTCCTGTGGCGAACCAATCAGGCCTGTTCGGAAATAGACATACTCGTTCATCTCGGTTAACTCTTCCGACCGTTGCGGGGAATTACCTAGCGGGTCTATAACAATCTTAGTACCAGCAAAGGTACCATCGGTAACCCAAAGAGGGACACCATTTGCAGAAACGTTGCCGGTGAACGCAAAAAATGTCTTAAAGCTGTTCCCGCTTGCAACAGTTGCAAGCCTCTCACCAACTATACTTTGGCCTATAATTCCCGAAGGGTATGCTACGTTCGTAAGCCGCAGCGTGCCTTGACTCGTTCCGTCGGATCGCCACATCTGCCAGCCAATTGCGTCCGGCGTCGACGCCATGAAATAAAGCAATCCTCCACTTTCTCGCATTTCGTTAATGTACGAACTTGAAAAACCTGGATTCAGATCCTTGACCATCATTGTTCCGGCCACAGTTCCATCTGTTACCCAAAGTTCGCTTCCGTGTGAGGCATCTGTTGCACTGAAATATGCTTTGCTGCCTAGTTTGACAGGGTTGCTTCGATTGACCACGGAAAGATCCGCCCCGAACAGTCGTGTAGTACCCGAGGCTGCGTATCGAGGGTTTGAAACGGCAGTCTGTGCGTTGTCAGCTAGGAATACAAGATTGCCATCAACTATCGCGTATGACTTTGCTTGTGACCCAACACTTCTGGTCCCGCTTGTCGGGTAAACAATTTCAAAAGATGATCCCTTCGACTTGATAAGACTTCGTCCTTGAGACTGAATGCCCGTAAAGATCAAAGTTCCGTTCAAGTTAGTTAAGTTTCCGGGATCGGTTTGACCAGAGGGCGTTGGATCTACCGAGAGCACAGTCCCACTTGCGGTACCGTTAGATTTCCAAAGTTCAATACCGACACCCACCGAAAGTCCCGAGAAATAGAGAGTTCCAGACAGGTTTACTAGACTGCTAGGGGATGAAAAAAACCCGCCTTTCATCAACACAGCATCGTTGCTTGTCGCTTTGTAAAGATCATATCCGTTCGGATAGTTATCAAACACGAAGTACAAGTCCGTTCCAACCGCAGTCATTTGGGAGATTTGCGATGGATTGTTCGCAGTCGGCGTAAGGTCCTTGACTAGGATCGTTCCGTTGGAAGTCCCGTCCGTTCCCCATAGTTCGATACCACGTATTCCATCATTCGCCATGAAAAAGACTTTGTCAGCAGTCGCTGCGAATTGAAACGGGAATGAGCTGCCGTTTACATTGATATCCTTTAGCGGTGAAGTCGGAACTGCTGCTGTTGCATCCATTGCCCACAATTCAGTGTCGTTCGCCGAGTTCGTCGCCGTGAAAAACAGTTTCCCGTTCAGATTTGTCAGGTTTGAGGGGCTGGAGGAACCGTTTCCTGAAACTAGATCGAGAAGAGCAATATTGACGGTTGTCCCATTGGTGATAGTACCATCGCTTCGATATAGCTCAGTGCCGTTTGCAGACGTTGTAGCGCGAAAGAACACCCTGCTTGCGACAGCGACGATCTGAATCGGTGAACTTCCAGGCGTGCCGGGAACTAGATCGATAACGTTTGGTGTTGAACCCTTTGACGAGAACAAATACTTCCGATCCGTACGAGGTGCTATCCGCTCGAAAGAGGAGTTCCTTCGTTCCACTCGCAGTCATAAAATAGGTTAGAAAAACTGGGTTTGACGACCCTTGTGCTGATGAATTAAGATTTGCGACGATGTTTGTACCGGTGTCGGTACCATCGCTTACCCAAAGCTCCCGACCATTGACGCCATCGTCCGCTGAGAAGTAAAGCAATCCATCAACGTTAGTGAGATTTAAGGGCGATGAGCTACTCGTGCCAGGTCGAATATCCTTGACAAGTCGTGTACCCTCATCTGTTCCATCTGTAACCCACAGTTCTTCACCCAACGTTTGATCGTTAAGGACGAAGTACATCTGTTGGCCAACAACTACTGTTGCTCCGAAAGCGAAGGCGATGTTATTGGGGATTTTGTTCACATCGGCTATGAGTCCCGTTACTTCCATGCGTGGAGCGGCGGCACCATTAAATATGGTGACCTGTGCGTAGCCAGCAACAATTTCAGTTGCACCTACGTCGGCGATTTTATCCCCGTTGAAGTCGGTGTTTCCAACCACCGATTGTCCCGCTCTTGCGTTGGTCCCTCCAACATATTGCAATGGTAAATTCGAAGCGTCGATCGAACCCGCAAAGTGCTTCTTGCCATGGTAGATGTAAACGGCTCCTTTACCATTTTGGTAGTCTGGATCACCGATGACCAAATCGTCGAGCGATTGTGACAGGTATGTATCCGCATTAAAATTGCCGGCAGAATCTATTGACAATTGCTTGCCGCTAAAACCTGTGATGCGTAACTGGCAAGGCTACGTTGCCGATCAGAGCAAGTGGCATCATTGGCATAGTCTTTCCAAGCATTGCCATCGACGAGTCCGCCGTCCATCGATTCGAACGTGGTGCCATTGCGACGGTAGAGCGTGTCCGAGTCGCCGTTGCCGTAAAGAAAATCGATACCGGTGCCGCCATAGAGCTTGTCATCGCCAAGACCTCCTAAGACACGATTGATGCCAGTATCTTCAAGAGTTCTCGCGGGTTTGCTAGTGTCACTATCCAGCTTGCCATCGGGTATCGGAAGACCTTTTTCGTCAAGGGCTCCATCAAAATCACCGCTATCGGTAAAGAAATTCCCAGCAGTGTCGACGTAGACGCCAAACTGCAATCCTGAGCGAGGATTTTGGCTCCAAGCAGAGAGATAGTTCTTTCCCGGCCCGCCGAACAAGTCGTCGTTGCCGGCGCCGCCGTAAATGGTGTCATTAGCACTGTCACCAGCCCCCTGGTTGCCCCACAGTCGGTCATCGCCGGCATATCCGTAAATCGTATCGCTGCCATTGCCACCATCGATCAAGTCACGGCCCGAGCTGCCGATGAGCGTATCGTTGCCTTCTCCGCCATCGATAACAGCGAACCAATCGCGGCTGCGAGTGGTTAGCGCCGATGTATCAACTATGGTTGTCTGTAGAGCGACGTTGGTTTCTTGAGCGAACTGGATTGTATCGTCCCCTTGGAAACCACGTATCCATAGTTGTTCAACCAGCGGAGTTCCACTGGCGCTGCGCCAGTGGAACAGAATAGGCTGAGCCATGCCGGTATAGTTGATAGATAACCAACCGTTGGTAGCAGTGGCGATCGATTGACTGATTGTGATTGTGTCGTTGACGGAGCTCGGTGATTGGTCGCCGTCGATCAACAAAATGTCGGTAGCGTTGTCATCAGCGCTGTCACCCATGGAAAAATTGCCGCCGTGTCCATCCAGCGCATCGGCAGCCCCCGATTCAATATCCATGACGATGACGTCGATGCCCGTTCCACCACGAAAGGCATCGTTGCCTGAATTGCCGACCAGCCAATCGGAACCTGTCCCACCCCAAAGACTATCGTTGCCACCTTGTCCGTCCAAACGGTCTTCACCATCGCCACCAAATAGCTGATCCGCCGCCCCCGACATCCCAGCGGTCACACTGCGCAGCAAATACGTTGGGCCATCGAGCGCGTCGCCCAAGAGCGTATCGTTGCCACCCTCACCTAGTAGGATATCGTTCCGCCAGTTGCCGTAAAGCAAATCGTTCCCATCGCCACCGCGCAACTCTTCTCCGAGAGTTGCTAATGGAA
>JBBRJI010000391.1:0-5994 GCA_038219625.1 Pirellulales bacterium
GCTGTCAGATATGGCCCCGCCGGTTGAAAACCGACGGTAGCCAAACCCATGTCGATATGGACCTGCAAAATTTACTAGGAACAAAAACGGAAGTGAAAATACTTCTTAGATTCGATCGCAATAGCAAATTTTTAACAGCCCTAGAAAAGCCCCCGACCAACCTGGAAGGGCAGCAGCAGCTTACTTCAGCGGCAGCAGCCAAGCGCCGGTCACTACAACAGCAAAACCGACAAATCCCATGAGTGTCAACGCTACCGAAAACGTTTTAAGCGTTTGTAACGTTGACATACCGGTCATAGTCGACACTTGCCAAAAGCCGCTGTCGTTCATCCATGGGAATGCTTTGGAACCACAACCGATCGCTAAGGCTACGTACACAGGATGAAAAGGAATGTCGATGGATTCCAACAGGGGTTGAATGATTCCGACAGTCGTTGTCATGGCGACAGTTGCAGACCCTTGTGCGGCTCGAACGATGGCCGTAATGGCAAACGCCATGAGCAACAGTCCCATCGGCGACTGGAGGCCAGGGAACATCTTTGCAATCGCCGGTCCCACGCCCAGTTCTTTCAATGCAAATCCAAAGCCACCTCCGGCGCACGTAAGCAAAAGAATGATTCCAGCATCACCGATGGATTTAGACACAACCGACTGAGAGATCGTTCGATTTCGCATGAGATTCAAAGTCACGATGCCAATCAACGCTGCAATGAATAAAGCAAAAGTGGGTTCGCAGATACTTTGCAACACCGACATCGTACCTTTTTCGGGTTTTACTACGAACGCTTCGGCAACGACAATGAGAGACATTGGAACCAACAACGGCAGCAGCGCCAGCCACAGGGGCGGCATCCGCAGCTTGGACTTTGCGTCCGATACGTCTTCCGAAATTTGGAACGGAATCGACATGGTCCGGCTGCACCAAACCCCATACCAGAAGCCCACGGCAGCGGCCAAGCCGCCGACGACGGTTCCGCCCATCATCATCATACCGATGGGTATTCCAAGCCGATTTGCAACGAAGAGCGGTCCTGGAGTGGGCGGGACAAGCGAATGAGCCATCGTCGCTCCCACGATAATGGCCATCACGGACATCAGATAGCTACTGGGTTTTTCCTTTGCCACTGTTTTTGCAAGTGGCAAAAGAAGATAGAAGACCGTGTCGAAATAGACCGGTATGGCCATCAAGAAGCCGCTTACTGAAAGTGCTGGTGAAAGCCGCCGAATTCCGAAAACACCAACGATCGATTGAACGATTTTGGTCGCGGAACCGCTTTCCAGTAAGCAACCGCCGACCACCGAAGCGAAAACAATGGGTAGTCCGATCTTTTCGAAGACATCTGCGATCCCCGAAGCAAGCCGTTGAGCGACCGCCGTCTCGTTTGGCGACAGGAACAGAATAATCAGGCTACCGAGCACCAAACCGATGACTGGGTGCATCTTCAGCCAGAGTATCGATACGACGACGACGATGATACCGAGCAGAGCGACCGATAGGATTGGCAAGGGGTTTAACCTGTAAAAAGGGGACGCAGCGGACGCAGCTCATTTTTGGATATTTGGCGCATACGTTCTCGCAAGATGTGAATATAGAGTTGAACAAGCGACTGGCGTATTGCAGCCGCTTTATCCCATTTCATCACTTTGCGATGTTCGCTCGTTCTATCTTAGACGAGGATCTTGGTTACGCCGAAGGCGTTATACAACAAAGCCCAGGGTCGCCGCGTACGCGGCGCACCCTGGGTACGCAACGAATACAACACCCAACCCCAACGGGGTTGAACACGTCGAACAGGAGAGCCCCCGTCATGAGGGATAGTGGCCACGGGACATGGCCATCCGTATTGTCGGACCCCGTTGGGGTCCCACGCAACGATTGGCTGTGGACCCAGGGTGCGCCAGCTTCGCGGCGACCCTGGGCTATGTTGTTAAACCGTTTCACGGTGTTAAGGCGAGCTAGTGGGACATTCGGCAATGCACGGAGGACAATTCTTAGCCACCTAGGGAGTGGTATTCGGATCGACTAGCTCGGACATAATCGCTTGAGGTGCGGCCGGCAGTCCGACGCTTGACGGGTTCATTGGACCTTGGCTAACTCGGTTGCGAACAATAACTTCTTCAGGATTGTCGCGAGGAGTGAAATGTCGCCCTCGTTGATAAGCGGCTTGTTGCATTGCACCATCGAGCGCATCTTCGGACAAGTTTACTTGGTTGTAAGCGAGCAAGGAACCTTTTTCGCGATGAAAATCCCGAAGAGCCAGATTGTAATCCACCAACGATCGGTAGAAGGCACTGGTACTGGCGGCCAGTTGTTGTTGCGCTTGCAATAAGAAACTGATGTTGATCAATCCGCGTTCATAGCGATTTCGTAGCACTTCCACTTGCAATTTATCGGCTTCAATTCGATTGTAGTTGATTTGCAGTTGAACGTAACTGCGGGAGATTTGTCGCGAAGCGTTGCTCAGATCATGGGAGATTCGAAGTTGCTGTTCTTTGAGAATTGTCATGTCCCTCGCCAGATTCAACTGGGCGTGTCGAACCGCTGCTGATGCTTGTCGTAGCCCGACCGCGTAGGACCAGTCAAATCCCGCTTGCCACTCTTGAAAGTTCCCCTCTGTTATGTTCTGGGCAAGACTTTCAAATTGGTTGTTAGGATTTCGTCCACCGATGAGATGGTCCCCCAACCCCCGCCATCGATATTGGGTCAGAGCATCCAATCGAGGTCGTTTGTTGAGTCGAGAAGCGATCAGCTCAAGTTCGCGACGCTTGATTGTCCATTCTTGTCTGCGGACTTCCACACGTCGGGTCAACGCATCGCACAAAGATGCTTCCCAATCGAAGGCGACTTCAGCTTGAAGTGGTTCATCGGAAGGCTTAATCAACCTTCCGTCCGATGGAGCCAATCCCATCACGTAGCGCAGTCGCTGTTCGGATGTGTACAACCCCGAAGTGCCGGCAAGGGCGTCGTTGACTTGCGATGCAAACAAGTAGAAGTTGGATCTAGCTTGAGCTTCGGCATCCGCTTCGCCACCGCGCGATCCAACTTTCTGAAGCTCATTGATTCGTTGCCAGGTTCTGAGTGAATTTTCGCGACCGGAAAGCTGCGCGTCCAACGCTCGGTACGCAAAGTACAGTTCCCAATAGGCACCTTCAACGTCATTGATCAATCGCAATACGCCAGCCTCGAAGTCCGCAAGTGAGATGTCCGTATTGATTCTGGTGATGAGCACACCATTGTATTGCCCGGGTATCGTGGTCGGGCCTGCAATTCGATTGTAGGTCGTTCCCGAACCGGCCATCAAAGGCTGTCGGTATTCGGCTTCGAGGAATCCGGTAAAGTCGCTTCGAAATAATCGAGTTGGATTGTTGTTGTTGTCGTATATCACATTCGTTCGCAAGGCAAACTGGGCACCCGTAGCGGTCCGCTTTTGAATCTGGTTGATGTAATTGCCGGTTGTTTGGCCAAAGACCGCCGGAACGAACGCGGCAAAGCTGTTGTTTTGAGGCCTATCGTTCTTTTGCCAAAACAATTGCGATGTGACTTGAGCGTCGAAGGCTGCCAGAGCAGCCTGGGTACCAGTCTGTGGATTTAGCTCTGTCAAGGCCGGGTCGATTTGAGTAGCTTGGCCTTGTGGCGCTGTTACAACTGCTCCGCCTAATGATCGCAATACTTCGCTGCTCTGCAATGAAGCACGAATAGCGTCTTGAAGTGTCAAATCAAACGTTGGCAATTCGCTCGGGTTTTCAATGGATAAGGGGGATGGACTCTGAGCAACCGTTGGGGCGATTGGCGCGTTGACGTCCGGGTATTCGATCTGCGTGACAAAATTCTGAAAATACGACACATCGGAACTGTCCCGCCATGCGCGAAAACGCTCGGTAGGCCGACAGCCCGTCAAGCAAGATACGGCAATGCATCCACTAACAATCCACTTGCGGAGTTGAACGTGATTTGTCATGGCAATCCAAGCAATTTCCTAAAAACTGGAACGAGTCACGTGCAGATCATTCGGATATGCAAGCAAAAAAGTTAAATGCCGCTCGATCCATGCAAGCGTCATGACACAACCTATCGGACCATTACGCACAATCGCTTTATTAAGGCCGGTGTCCCCACTAAACAAACTAAAGTTAGGCATCGCAAAACTCGCATGAACGTAACAAGCGTTGCAAGCCACAAGGTTTGACTTGCAGTTCGCGTGAGATTGCTGGCTCAATTGACCGGACGGGGCAAATTGCGTACATTGTGTCGTTTGGTACCAGCGTCGACTAGCATTCCGGAATACTTACCCGAGCATGGGTCCATGATTATCGAAAAGTCGCAGGACGGGTTTCGAGTTAAGGTCCCTTGCAAAGTCAATTTATTCCTGGAGGTCCTAGGAAAAAGGGATGATGGTTATCATTCCCTGGATACGGTGATGATGGCCGTCTCACTGGTGGACGAGTTGGAGATTACCCGTCGAAATGATGATCGAATTGAACTCAGTATTGAGTTTCCAGAGGGATTCGGACATCCGCTTGATGGTGAAGATCTTGCGTGGCACATTCCCGCGGATCAAAGCAACTTAATCGTTCGGGCATTGGATCAGCTTCGATATACTTTGGGCAAAAACGGCTCGGGTGTAAACGTCCGGTTGATCAAACGTATTCCGGCGATGGCGGGTTTGGGTGGTGGTAGTGCGGACGCCGCGGCTGCCCTACTCCTGGGCCTCCTTTTGTGGGGGACGAATGAGGATTTTCCGAGTGCACGGACGATCGCTAGCAAACTTGGGAGCGATATCAATTTTTTCCTTGATGGACATAGAAATGGCTTTTGGCTTGCTCGATGTACTGGACGAGGCGAGGAGATTGAGCCATTGTTATGCCATGAACCACTCCACTTCGTAATCGCGCATCCACCCAGAGGGTGCGGAACAAGGGCGGTTTTTACGGCGTTGGATGATGATGCCAACCAAAGCAGACGAGAAAATCCCAATTCCCTTTTGACCGGCTTAGTTGAGGGGGACTTGGATGCCATCGGAGGAGGGGTGTTCAACCGGCTTGAAACTGCTGCCATGCGATGCACCGATTGGATTGATCGCTCGAGAAAGCGGATCGACCGGTACGACCATCGCGGTCAATGCATGTCGGGCAGTGGATCGGCGAGGTTTTGTTTGTGCTCGACGCGCGAACAAGCCGAGAAGATAGTAAGTGAATTGCAGACCAACGGGGGGGTGCGAGCGTACTACGCACAGTCGTGGCAGTCATCAGGGATAGACGAGCAGGTCAAGAGAATTCGAAACGAATCGTGAGGTTATCTCGCGAAAAAAGGGAGTGCAATTAACGCCATGGAAATCACCGAGGTTCGCATCAAATTGATGGAAGAGTCCGAGGATCGTCTTCGAGCATTCTGTTCGATTACGATTGATCATTCGTTCGTTATTCGAGATTTGAAGATCATTGAGGGAGTCAATGGACCATTCGTGGCGATGCCGAGCCGAAAAATGTCTGCGCGGTGCGGGAAATGTGGAAATAAAAACCATTTGCGCAGCAGCTACTGCAACCAGTGCGGAACTCGATTGCGTGGCCCGCAGGATGTGCGTGACGTAGAAGGTGGGGGTGGATCCAACAAGATGTACGCGGACATAGCTCACCCGATCAATCAGGCTTGCCGGGATCTCATTCAGAATTCGGTCATTCGCGAGTATTTGGTGGAATTGGACAGGGCCACGCAACCTGACTACAAATCTAGGTATGATGATGAATATGTCGAATCGACACATTCGGAAATCCAATCCCCAGTCAGTCCAGCCGAAACTTCTTCCGTTCCAAAGCCACACTTTTTGGATGCTGACAAAAAGACCAGCGCCAATACGGGCAGCACGCCGGAAAAACGAGATTTTGGCGACGGCGTATTCTAAAGTTCTTACGAAAATGCTTTTGAATCCAGCTTCAAGCCCCCCAGTCCTGACAACACTCCCGGCGATTTTTGCAGTGCTCTTGACGCTCTCGGCG
>JBBRJI010000392.1:0-5981 GCA_038219625.1 Pirellulales bacterium
TGAAACCGTCCCTTCGTGGCCTTAGCCAGCAGCCCATACATCGAAAGTTTATCGCTTCCAGAATGCAGGCTTAATTTATAAGGGCCAAGCAGGTCGGCGATGGCGGCATGGTCGGCGAGTGAAGTCTCAAGTTGTTTCAAATCCCCTTTAAAATCAACACCTTTTTCAAAATTTCCGATGAACCGCAGTGCAAGGCTAACCAGTTTCATGCCACCGCCCAAGCACTGATCAGCAATGATGTAATGTTCAGCCAAAGTTGTCGGCTGGTCGGTTTCATCGACGGATAGTTCAATCTCATGCTCGCGAAACGCAGCTCGCTGCACTCGATCGATATAGTCACCCAGTTCCAGCGCGTGAGCGATAGCGCGACCGTATTTCACTGCGGCTCGCATACAAGCCTGCTCTGACAATTCAACACGTGTGCCCGTGCGAAGGGTGACAGTACGGCCAACGTACCTTTCAAACCACGATACCGAACCACGAATCTCTTCGAATTTAGATCGCAAAGTCGACTCGTCGTAATCATCCGTTCGCTGGTCCACGTTGCCGGAAGGGTCGATCGTGAAGAATGTGAAGCCGACGCTGGCGGTGACATCGACATCGGCGGTGGTCTTCAAGTGATCGGCGTCGGCACCGATGCGGTCTGTCCAACCCGCAGCACGAGCTCCCGACATCGCGTCTTGCATCACTTTTTGAGGCGATCGTGCGGTGCGAGTCATCTCGCGAATCGATTGCTGGGGGAAGATTGGCGCGATGCCAGCTCCGCAGCGTTGCATCGCGGCCACGTGTCCCGGCGTGGCGAGTCCAATTCGATCACCGAATCCAAAACTCGCCTGCAATCCTAACGCCACTGGTTTATCGCTCATGATTTATCTTTCAAATGCTTGGTTTTGTTTGAGCGAACGATTATATCGGCAACACGAAAACTGTGCATAGCACGCGAGGCTCGCCCCTACGCTAGCTCAGTTGGCTCTGTTATGTTTTCTTTGTGCGTTTTTCTCGTTGTGTTTAATGGTTCAACCCGCTCCTGGTCCGCTCATTCTGTTGTAAAGTTACCGCCATGGCCGTCGATGCTTCCATTCCCGATCCAGCAATTCTGCTCGACCTCCTCGAAGCCTTCCGCAGATCGAAAACGATGTTTGCAGCCGTGTCGCTCGGCGTCTTCGATCGGCTCACGGAAGCTGATGCGACCGTTGATCAGTTGGCTAAACAGTTGGCCGCGAGCAGCGATGCGCTGGAACGTCTGCTCGATGCGTGTGTCGGACTTGGCTTGCTGAACCGCTCTTCGGGCGTCTATTCGAACACGCCATTGGCAACGCATTATCTGGTGTCATCGAGTCCCCGCAGGATGACGGGCTATATCAACTATTCGAATAGCGTAATGTGGCCGATGTGGGGCAAGTTGGAAGATGCAGTGCGCGACGGAAGCCATCGTTGGCAGCAATGTTTTGGATTGGATGGCCCGATCTTCTCCCATTTTTTTAGAGATGAAGCCGCGAAGCGCGAGTTCCTGATGGGCATGCACGGCTTCGGGGTAATTAGTTCGCCGCAAGTTGTTTCAGCGATCGATCTCAGCCGTTTTAAATGCTTGGCTGATCTCGGTGGAGCGACTGGTCATCTTGCAATCGCCGCTTGTGAGCGTTACCCGACGATGCGCGCGATTGTATTTGATTTGCCGGTCGCTTTGCCGCTGGCGAAAGAGATTGTTGATGCGTCCAAGGTGGCGGACCGTATTGAGCTAGTTGGCGGTGACTTCTTTATTGATCCACTGCCAGTCGCTGATCTGTATGCGCTGGGCCGGATTTTGCATGACTGGAGCGAAGAGAAAGTGAAGTTGTTGCTTACGCGAATCTTTGATGCGTTACCAAGCCAAGGTGGACTGTTGATCGCAGAGAAACTGCTTACGGAAGACAAGACGGGACCACGCTGGGCGCAGATGCAAAGCCTGAATATGTTGACTTGCACAGAAGGTAAGGAACGGACGTTGAGCGAATATGAAGTTCTGCTGCATGAAGCGGGCTTTGTGAATGTCATCGGTTGTCGTACCTCGTCGCCGCTCGACGCCACCTTGGCCATCAAGCCTTAATGGACGAGCCACGCGAAACTCTCATCGTTATCGCCATCGGGTACTCGGTTCGAGCACTCGCTGAAGCCTGCGCCCACGCGGGGCTGAATTGCATGGCTGTGGATCACTTCGGCGACACAGATACTCGAGTTTTCGCGAATGAGCGATGGATTCATTTGAAGCTGACCGAGCAAGGCTTGCTGAGCCAAGAGACCGAATCTGGATTACAAACTATTGCGACGGAGCTGCATCTGGAGAACAAGCGGACTGTGTTTCTGCTGGCCGGTGGCATGGAGAACTTGGGTGCCGCGTGCGAGCAATTGCGGTCGATTGCTGAAGTGCTTGGGCCGAATGAAACGCAGCGAAAAGCTTTGCGAGATATTCGATTCTTGCAAGCGATTGCGACTGAGTGCGGTCTGCGAATTCCTGCCATGCGACCGAATATCGAAGGTGTTTCAAGTTGGTTATGGAAGCCAGTTCTTGGCGCTGGCGGCTTGCATATTTCTCGAAAGCTAGATGTTACCAAGCCGACAAGCGAGGGCTATTGGCAGCAGTTCACTCACGGCGAGCCGATTGGGGTGAGCTGCTTGGTGGACGGTGCGGGCGTGCAAGTGCTCGGAGCAACAGGCAGTTTGACGGCGCTCGATTGGCCGGGACCGCTCGAGTTCATTTATCGCGGATCATACGGGCCGGTCGCGTTGAGTACTGATTGCGAATCGAAAATCGAGTTACTTTGCACACGGATTCATGAATGCACGGGTTATTCGGGTTGGTTGCAATTCGATTTTGTGCGAGAAGCAAATGATCGCGTAGATCAAGCCGAGCTATGGTTGCTCGAATGCAATCCTCGTTGGACGGCAGGTATGGAAGTGTTATTAAATGCCGGTCGCGAGAATCCGGTTCGTGAACTGCTGCGACGTTTTCAATTCGCACTTCCCAACTCAGTTTCCACCGCGTTTTTGAAGCCCCCGGTTGATGCAGCCGATGCGAAAGCGAGTTTCGCGAAAGCGGTTCTCTACGCGGTGCAGCCTATCAAATTGAACAACGATTCGATCGCCAAGTTGCAACGCATCGACGGGATTGCTGACCTGCCTTATGCGCCTCAGTTGATCGAGGCAGCGCATCCGATCGTTACTGTGCGAGCTAGTTTAGGCCGTGATTCCCTCGCGCAGAACGAAGCGGCCACGAAGTTGCAACTGCTCGAAGCGCTGCGGGCACAAG
Organism: Pirellulales bacterium; assembly: GCA_038219625.1. Lineage (GTDB taxonomy): Bacteria > Planctomycetota > Planctomycetia > Pirellulales > Pirellulaceae > JBKCUI01. The sequence continues at coordinate 3,287 of JBBRJI010000392.1, forward strand.
CCGACTTGGTGTGGGATGCGATCGCACCTAAAACTTAGGCCGGTTCGGAGCGATTCTCCGTGGCACGGAAGCCCAAGTTGCCGTAGCGGTGATAATCGACACACAAGCTTTGTTCGCGCACGTACCACAGCAACTCGACGCGACCGCTGGGGCTGGTCGGCGAGTCGGCAATGTAAATGAAACGCTCCTCCGCAGCCTTGCGAACCGCTAATGGAACTTCCGCTGCGGAAGCATAGCGAACGCGGTCGACTTGGCCTGCTTCAATCGCCTCGACCAGTTCCTCGTCGCTCTCTTCGACAAACTCCAGATCCGCCGCCCACTCACGCGTAAGAGCTTCGATCAGCTTCAGAGAGTCTTCTTGGACTCCGTCAGCATGGCTAAGCGCTGCGCGGCCGCCGACAGCGATCACTGCGGCAGCGCGAGCTATGATGCTGAGCAGCGAATCCGATTGGCAAACGCGAATGCGTATGTGGGTCATCGGCTGGTACAAGCGAAAGTTGTCTTGGCCAATCAAGCGTAGCGTATCGTGTTTCTGCCGAATTTCACTGACCGCAAACCGATCGTAATCCAACAGAGCCGATTTTAAGGTGAGCCATTGTGCTGCGGTAAGTTGCTCTTGCAATCGTCGGGAGTTCGGTTTTCGATCGTCGTTCAGTGCATTCCAAAACACGGACAGCGCCGGCAACTGCGGAGCGAGCCCTTGATGTGTCTCTGGAGCAGGCGTTTGTTCCTCGTGGTCTTCGAGTGTCACGAAGTTCATTAGCGGAACGATGTAGTTAGGTCCGCCGGCTTTAATTCCAGGTCCGAAAGCGCTTTTGCCCATTCCTCCAAACGGTTGACGCAAGACGATCGCACCCGTCGTGGAGCGATTGATGTAAAGATTGCCGGCAACCAGGCGCGATGACCAGTAGGTTTGCTCGCGGTCATCGAGGCTCTCCAAGCCGCTGGTCAGGCCGTAACCGGTTTGATGCACTAAGTCGATGGCTTGCTGAAGCGTTCGGTATTTCATCACACCCAGTACAGGTCCGAACAACTCGGTCATGTGAGTGAAGCTGCCGGGAGACACGTCCCACTTTATCCCAGGCGAATAAAGGCACGGATTGTCGTCAATCACGCTTGGCATTACCGCCCACGCTTCGCCTGGTTCGAGTTCCTTCAAGCCTCGCAGCAATGCACCGTCGGGCTCTCGAATCAGTGGACCCATCTTCGTTCGCAGATCCCACGCCGAGCCAACTTTGAGACTTGATACCGCATCCATTAAACCGTCGCGGAAATCCTTGTCGTGAAAAACTTCTTCTTCAAGCAACAGCAAGCTGGTCGCGCTACACTTCTGCCCAGCATGTGAGAACGCTGAGTGCAAAACGTTTTTTATTGCCAACTCTCGGTCACCGAGGCTCGACAAAATCGTGCAGTTCTTCCCACCTGTCTCGGCCAGCAATTGGAGGCTGGGGCGAGCCGCTAAGATGCGCTTTGCGGTTTCAGTTCCACCGGTCAAAATCACCGACTGAATTCGCGGGTCGGCCAACAAGTGCTGGCCGGTATCTGAGCCGGAGCAAACAATAAATTGCAGCGCTTCGCGAGGAACTCCTGCTGCCCAGAAGCACTCGCACAGAACCCGCCCGGGCAACGCTGTATCTGAGGCTGGTTTGAGAATAACCGTGTTGCCTGCAGCCAGCGCTGCTGCGATTCCGCCGCATGGAATGGCGATCGGAAAATTCCAGGGGCTGATCACCACCACTACGCCGCGCGGTTGCGCCTTCAATTTCGGATCAGCCTGCAGTTCGATAGCTGTCTTGGCGTAGAACTCGACAAAGTCGATCGCTTCCGAAACCTCGGGATCGCTTTCCATGATTATCTTCCCACCATCGGCAATCGCAGCCCCGATCAAATCAGCGCGACGCACTCGCAGTTCCTGAGCCACGCGTCGTAGGATTTGATAACGATCGTCGGCGCGCAAGCCACGCCAACCGGAAGGATCTGCATTGGCGATATCGACACTTCGCTTCAGTTGCCTTTCGCTGGCCTGACGATAGCGAGCCGCAATGACACCAGGGCGTGAAGGGTCAAGTGATTCATAGCTCGCTCCTTCACCAGCTACTTCGTTACCACCTATCGTGCACGGAATTTCAGTCGCTGAGCTGTCGCACTTTGGTTGCCAGTGGGCTACAATCGACTGAGCCCATTCGGAATGGTGCGGTAACGAAAAATCGGTGTCGGGTTCATTCTCGAGCAGTCGCCAATGCTCCGGTGCATCCGGTTGTTCAGGAGGCTGGCGACGATCTTGAAAACGATTCGGTTGGCTCGACGCGTCCTCCATCCTTTCGATCGAATCGATAAAAAGTTTCTCGAGTTGTCGCCAGTCAGCACTGTCGACTTCGATCTTGAAAGCATGCCGCAAAAAATTGTCTGGCCCGGTGTTTTCATCCATGCGGCGAACTAAGTAACCGATGGCGTGAATGAAGTCTTCATGTTTGCACGCGGGGGCGTAGAGCAGCAGGTTATCGACCAATTCTCGCAGCGCACGGCGTTGATGGTTAGCCATGCCTTCCAGCATTTCGAACTGCACGTGTTCGACGGCGCCACATTTCGAAGCTAGCAGTAACGAGAATGCAACTTCGAATAAATTATGGCTCGCAATACCTAAACGAACGGCCGTGATATTCTCCGGTCGCAAGCCGTAGGTCACCATGCGTTT
>JBBRJI010000393.1:0-5974 GCA_038219625.1 Pirellulales bacterium
GCCAGACTGCTGCCGCCATCATGTGTCTTGGTTCGAGGCCCTCCATTTGCAACCAGCGTCGAAAATGTTGCCGATTGGAATTGCGTGTGCTTTCCGCCCGTTTTTGAAGGATGAGTTGGGTTCGTTTACGGGCTCGAAGAAAATAGCTGTAGAGTCGCATGCAGATGAATCCAGAATCTCGAGAAGGGGGTGGCCTCAACTCTGCATAGGACCGTGCGGATCGATTCTTACCGAGAAATCCGACTTTTGTGGAATATTTTCGGCAGGGTGGCACGCCCAGAGGCTGTGATTTTATAGTACCAATCACACTCCGTGTGATTTCCGCAGTTCAAAAACCTTTGGTTTTTGAAGCAACATCACACGGAGTGTGATGGGTACTTTCTTCGGATTCAAAAAATCATAGCCTCCCAGAGCGTTAGCGATGGGCGTAGGGGGCTTGGCAATTGACTCTAGCTAGCGACTCACACGCCCGAACATTCCTCAGAGCGTGCCACACACTTCTGGATTTTTTCAAGTAAGCTTGACAGCTTCGTCGCTCTTTCCCCAATCAGACGAGCTGGAATGGCGTGGACTTAAGGGAAACTGGTAGCGGAAGCCGCGTAGGCTTTCGGCGAATTACCAGGCAAACCGAAACTCTTGGCGAGTTCCGCTACGTTAAGTCCAAGCCATTCTAGACGAGCGGGTTAGGGTCTAAACCCGAACTTGATACACTTAGTAAGAAAGTGACTAGCTAGCTAGATTTGCATATTTCCGCAAATCTAAAGAGAATGATGTAAGAACCATTCCTCCGAGGACTATACGAGTATGAATCGCGATGCGCCGGAACTGACGACTCACCCTAGTCTGCTGATTCGGCTGCGCGATTTGCAAGATCGACAAGCATGGGCCATGTTTGTTGAGGTCTATGCGCCGTTGATCTTTTCGTACTGCCGAAGTCGCAATCTGCAAGATTCCGATGCGGCCGACGTTTCCCAGGAAGTTCTTACCGCCGTGTCCAGAGCCTTGCCAACCTTCGAGTATCAATCCGAACGCGGACGATTTCGCGATTGGCTCGGGGTCGTTACCCATCGCGAGCTGCTCCAATTTTGGAAGCGAACCAATCGCATTCGGAGAAACCAATCTGCTAACGGACAGGACCAAATCGAAAACATCGCGGACACTCAAAACTGGGAGTCCCATTTTCATACCGAACTGCTCCAGCTCGCTATCCATCGCATTCAACGTGAGTTTGAAGCCGAGACATGGTCGATTTTTCGGAGGCTTTGGATCGAGAACGAGTCCCCTAACAACGTTGCCAGATCGATGCAGGTCAACATCGGGAGTGTCTACGTTGCCAAGTCGAGGGTGCTCAAGCGTCTTCGGAGCGAAGTGCTAATGCTTAGTGATGATCTGCCTTTGAAGGGTACGACCGATGGTTTGCCCTGACTCGAGCGACTTGATCGCGCTGCTGGACGGCGCATTATTGGAAACGCAAGCGTTGGAATTGGGACAGCATCTCGAAACGTGTGTGGTATGCCAACATCGACTCAATCAATTGAGCGATGATACCGAGCTACAGCAGTGGCGAGGAACTGGCCCCATTCATGTCTCGCAACCTACCGTGCATGCAACCTGCCAAGCCATGATTGATCGCTTGGCCAATCGAGACACAAGCGTCGAGTCACTCTCCAACACACCCACGACGGATGATGCGAGGCGGATCGAAAGTCTGCTGAGAGGATTTGAGACCAGTAGTTTCGATGGGGACATTGGACTATTGGAGCATTATCGAATCCGGAGACAGATCGGACAAGGCGGAATGGCGGTTGTGTTTGAAGCCATCGATATGCAACTCGATCGCGTTGTTGCCATCAAAGTGTTGCGACCCGAGCTGATCGCATCGTTTTCACACGAGCGATTCATCCGCGAGGCAAAGGCGCTGGCCGGGGTCAAGCATCCCAACGTTGTCTCGGTCTATGGGGTCTCCGTTTCCAAAGGTGGTTTTCCCTTCATCGCGATGGAGTTGGTAGAAGGAGGAAGTTTGCGGGACAGCATGGAATGTCAAGAATCGTTTGACCCACATCAAACGGCGCAATGGATCTCGCAGGCAGCGGCAGGACTCCATGCAGTCCATCAGCTCGGGCTCATTCATCGCGATATCAAACCGAGCAACATCCTTTTGGCTGATAGCTCAAACGGTCGGATTGCCAAGCTTGCAGACTTTGGCCTCGTTCGATTTGCAAACGGAGTTCAACAAGCGACGGCAACGGGTGTGCTATTGGGTACTCCGGCTTACATGAGCCCTGAGTATATCGCGGATCCCGATGCCAGCGAACCTCGATGCGACATCTATAGTCTAGGCGTCGCGCTCTTTGAAATGTTGACGGGCGAGGTGCCGTTCCGAGGCACCATTCCAACGCTGCTGCAACGCATTGGACGCGACGAGGCTCCCTCTCCTCGTTCCCTGAACGATCGAGTCCCTTTCGATCTGGGAACGATTTGTTTGAAGGCCATGCATCGCGAACCGAGCCGACGCTACGAGAGCGCCGAACATTTCTCCGACGACTTGAACCGATGGCTGAGGGGCGAACCGATCCGAGCCAGACCCATCTCATCATGGGAAAGAACGCTGAATTGGTCGAGGAGGAATCGCAGGCTTGCCGCGATGTTCGGAACCGTTGCCGGATTGCTCGTGGCGTTGGTCGGGCTCTCGACATACGCGGCCATCTCCAACTCCATTGCAGAGCGGCGGATCCAAGCCGAGAAAGTGCTCGTCCTTCGCGCAAATCACAATCTCGAGTTAGAAGCGGCCAAAGCGACTCGGCAACGCCAGGTCGCGATCGATGCCTTGAACAGTCTTGTGACGAAGGTGCAAACCGAATTGGCGTCGAGGCCCGGCACGATACCGATTCGTCAGGCCTTGCTCGAAACCGCTTTGTCCGGACTAGAGCGCATTACGGCAGATGGCGAAAGCAGTTCACTCGATGCCACCTCTATCGAAGCTCACATTCGAAAAGGAGAAGTATTGGACCTGCTGGGGCAAACCAAGAACGCCATGTCCGAATTCTCTCTGGCTGAATCGATGGCCCGAAAGCTATTCGACGCAGACCCAAGCTCTTTGCAGTCGCAACGCAACTTAGCGAACGCAATGATGATGCAGGCTGAAGTGCATCGCAAAGCCTTCGCCTACGATCTGGCATTGCCAATCTTTGAGCGTGTTCGCGAGCTTCGATCCAAGCTTGCAGAGTCCGCGCCTAACGATAGCCAAGCGACCCATGCGTTCCTGTCATCGACTCAACGCATCGCGGACATCGACTACTACCGCAACGATTTCAGCAAAGCAGAGAAGGCCTACGGCGAGGTGGTAGCGCTGGCATTGAAAGCGACGGACCTCTTTCCGAACGACCGAGTTCTCCAGCATGACCTGGGGATCGCCTATGAACGATTGGGAACTCTCGAGACGACCGTCGGACAATATACGCAAGCGTCGCAGCATCTGAACAATGCGTGCGACGTTATGGATCGCTTGATCGCGTTGGATCCAGACAACAATTCCTTTCAGATGAGCTTGGCGTACATGGCAAATCGACTTGCTTATTTGCAAAGCGAGCTAGAAGAATCCGCAGCAGCAACCAAGACGGCCAAAAGATCGTTGTCACTTTACCAATCGATTTCCAGCCAGGATCCCTTGGATACGGATACGAAACTCAAAATTGGAACGAGCTGGAATCGTCTCTATCAAGTCCACATGAACGCGAGGGAATGGAGCGAGGCGTTGTCGGCACTCCAGCAGAGCGCGGACTCTTTCGAAGAGTTGTGTAGGTTGTACCCGACCGCGTCCAAGTACCCCGTGCTAGCGATCGAAGCGTATCAGTTGTTGTTCGAACTCCAGCTAAGAATGGGGGAGTGCCCGAAAGGGCTGAATTCGATTCGAAAGTGCGTTCAATTCATGGAGCGATATGTAACTGCGTCCGACGCTGTAGCTGGAAACTATGATTTGGGCATTGAGGTTGGAAGCAAGATGGTGCGAGCCATGGAGCTGATCCAAGCCAAAGAGGACCTACTTAAGGGAAGCACCGATATCGCGCCGGATGTGTTGTTTATTGCACGCATGTTCGCAATGTATGACGCTGCGAGACAAGGCGATGTCAAGCAAGCGTTGCAACTTGGTAAACGATTGGAAATGGAACCTTGCAGCCATTCATTTATTGCTGCCAATACCCAATTGGTCCGCGCAAGAGCATTCTCGCTTTGCGTTGGGCAGATTGCAAAAGGTGGAGAGGACTTGAACGGCACGAAGCATTCCGAGTCAGACTTGAGCGAGGCGTTGAATGCGTGCATCGACATTCTCCGAAAGATTGCATGGAAGCCTGACACCAAACCCGATGCAATTGCAATCAGGAATCTCAGGAAAGAAAGCGATTTCGAACCAATTCTTTCAACTCAAGAGTTCGAGGAATGGTTGAAGTGATCGATGGTTCTCAATGGGAGCGTTAGAGGATTCGCTTGTGTTTTCGCTACCGCTGGGTTCATCCCAGCGGGGCGATAATTGGCAGCTACAAGCAATGCGTCAATATTGGCTCTCCGTCGGTTTTACACCGACGGAAGCAACGTTTGGAGGGGATAGACCTGGGGATAGACCGATAGACCTGGGGGACACTCCTTATTTTCGCTCGGATAGTTTCCGCAAGGTTCTCGAACGCATAGTCGCACGCAGGTCAGGGAATTCGGAAAGCTGTTCAGCAACGTGGCAGGCATGCCTAAATCGGTGAGCGATGCTCTTGGAGCAGAATTCGCAAACACTGCATACAAATATTTTGATACAATTTCATCGTTAGTGCTCATCAATGGTTTAATTAGGCGGATGCCGCGATGAAAAACAGTACGCAATCGATGTCACCAGATGACAATCTCGATATTCATTCAAATCGCATTCCATTGAAGAGTGGTGAAATGATTGGCCACTATCGATTGTTGCAACCACTTGGTGGAGGTGGTCAGGGGGAAGTCTGGCTTGCCGAGCAAAAAGAGCCGATTCGCCGCAAGGTAGCGATCAAGGTTTTGCGTCAATTTAACTTGAAACCAGCGATGATCGCTCGTTTTGAAGCTGAGCGTCAAGCATTGGCGATGATGGATCATCCTCATATTGCGAAAATCTACGAAGTGGGCGTTGAGTCGGACTATGGGCCGTACTTTGCAATGGAGTTTTGTCACGGACGACCGATTACTAAGTTCTGTGATGAACGCAGACTGACAATTCCACAACGACTGGAATTGTTTCAACAGGTTTGCCAAGCGGTGCAGCACGCGCATCAGAAGGGCATCATCCACCGCGATATTAAGCCCTCTAACGTGCTCGTTGTCGAAAGCGATAAAGAGCCGAACGTAAAGGTAATAGACTTCGGGCTCGCGAAAGCATCGGAAAGTCAATTGCGGCTTACCGATAAGTCGATCTTTACAGAATTTGGCCAGCTTATTGGCACCTATAAATATATGAGTCCCGAGCAAGCCGCGGCTAATCCGATTGATATTGATACTCGCACGGATATCTATTCGCTCGGTGTGCTACTTTATGAGTTGCTAACGGGTACGACTCCGGTTGATGATCAAAGCCTCCATGGCAAAGCACTTGTAGAAGTCGTGCGAATGATTCGCGAACAAGACCCTCAGATTCCAAGCCGGCGAATTAGTGATTCACTGGGTTCCTTGACGAGCGTTTCAAATAGCCGCCAATCAGACCCAAGGAAACTGCCCAACGCGATACAAGGCGACTTGGATTGGATCGTAATGAAAACGATTGAGAAGGATCGATCGCGACGCTATGCAACACCAAATCACTTGGCCGAAGATATCCAGCGGCACTTGAATGGCGACCCGGTCAATGCGGCTCCTCCGTCAAACATTTATCGGCTTCGTAAAGTGCTCTGGCGCAACCGAATTCCCGCTTCCGTTGCGTCCTTGTTCTTGCTGTGTTTGTTGGGCGGGATAGTTGGCA
>JBBRJI010000394.1:0-5959 GCA_038219625.1 Pirellulales bacterium
TTTTGGAACAAACGCCAAAACACCGTCAAATAGCGTTGTTCTCGGCCACCATGCCCTCCGCCATTCGAGAAATCGCCGACCAACACCTCAAGAACCCTCATGTTATTTCGATCGATTCGAAACAAAAGACGGCTGAAACCATTCGACAACGTTTTGTTCTTGTCGAACACAGTCACAAATTTGAGGCTCTGCTCCGTATCCTCGAAGCTGCTGACCACGAAGGCATGATCATCTTTGTGAAGACCAAGCTCGCTACCGTGGAATTGGCTGATAACTTGATCGCGATGGGACATGCAGCAGTCGCACTCAATGGGGACATCGCGCAAGCCCAACGCGAACGAACCGTCGAGCAGCTCAAGCAAGGTTCCTTCAATATCCTGGTTGCTACGGACGTTGCCGCCCGTGGTTTGGATGTCCAACGCGTAACGCACGTCATCAATTACGACTTGCCCGTCGACTCAGAAGCGTATGTACACCGAATCGGGCGTACAGGCCGAGCAGGACGAAGCGGCGAAGCGATCGTGTTCATTGCCCCTCGACAACGTGGTTTTCTGCGAGAAATCGACCGCGCGGCTGGCCAGATGATCGAACCCATGGCAGTCCCCACCGCCAAAGAGATCAACGAAATGCGAATCAATCGCTTCAAGAACCAACTCGTGAAAGCATGCGCTGAAAACTCAGTGCCAAATAGCCAATTCACCATGTTCGAAAAACTCATCGAACAATGCATGACCGAGCACTCAATTCCGCCAGCGAAAGTTGCAACGGCTTTGGCCATGATCATTCAGGGCGATAAGCCGTTTCTGACCGAAGATTCCAATAAAGGTACGAGACGTCGAGACGTATTCGCTGACGACAACGGTCGCGGTGATCCTCGCGACGGACGTGGACAACGCGATAGCCGTGGCCCTCGCGAGGGGTTCGACCGAGAATCCTCTGGCAGAGATCGAAACCGATCCGCCAAGCCGAGCGTTGCCGGCGCGGTGCAGTCCAATGAGATGGAACGCTTCCGTGTCGAAGTCGGTCGTGCACACGGCGTTCGACCTGGCAATCTGGTTGGAGCCATCGCCAACGAAGCGGGCTTGGAGTCGGCCAACATTGGTCAGATCGCCATCTTCGACGAATACAGTACCGTCGATCTACCAGCCGGCATGCCTCGCGAAGTCTTTAAAGTACTGGGTCGCGCGTGGGTTGTGGGCCGACAGCTTCGCATCACCAAGTTGAGCGAAAACGCAACCGCTCGAACGACGGATCGCAAGCGAAAATCAAAGCAGCTGAATTAGTTTCATTCTGTTGTAACTACATCCTGGCTGTTGGATTTGGTAGGCTATGACATAGCGTAGGGACAGCGATTAGTTTTCTGTCGTCGCGAATGCTCAAGCAAGATACTCAAATCCGTCGTCAAAGTTGATGCTCTATGCAACAGGTGAAACGCCTACCGAGTCCAGGAGCTATCGCTCGGGTTCGCCAACGAACATACCTTATCGAAGAAGTAATAGAGGGAGCATCCGTTTCTGACAGCACTCTCGTGCGAATGTCGTGCGTTGATGACGACAACCAAGGGGTTCCTCTCGAAGTTCTCTGGGAGAACGAAATCGACCGAGAGGTTCTGACCGGCGAAGCCTGGGAGTCCGTTGCCAAAAAGGGATTTGACAATCCAAAAGTGTTCGGAGCTTACTTAAATACTCTCCGATGGAACTGCGTTACCTCGACTGATCCCAAGTTGTTTCAGTCCCCATTTCGTGCCGGTATCAAATTAGAAGCCTACCAGCTTGAACCGTTGCGTAAAGCGTTGCTGCTACCTCGCGTGAATCTTTTCATTGCCGACGATGTTGGACTCGGCAAGACGATCGAAGCTGGCCTAATAGCTCGCGAATTGCTACTCCGCAAAAAGGTTCGGGAGATTGTCGTATCCTGTCCTCCATCTATGCTCTATCAATGGCAAGAAGAGTTGGAGACTAGGTTCGGGCTAACTTTCGAAATAATCGACAAAGAGTACATGAAGCGTATCCGCCGCGAACGCGGATTCAGTGTCAATCCTTGGACAACTCATTCTCGGTTTCTGATTTCACAACGACTGCTGATCGATGAAGCCTACACAGGGCCGCTGAGGGATTGGCTGGGTACATTCCGTTCTGGTAGCTTACTTATTTTGGACGAAGCACATCATGCGGCTCCTGCAAGCGGTCAGAAGTATGCAATTGATTCTCAGTTAACGCGAGCAGTGCGTGATCTTGCTCCGCGTTTCGAGCATCGGTTGTTTCTGTCTGCGACTCCTCACAATGGTCACTCAAACAGTTTTTCTGCACTATTGGAAATCCTCGATCCACAACGCTTCTGCCGTGGAGTACCCGTACCAGAAAAGCATCGAGATGAAGTTGTCGTTCGTCGACTCAAGGAAGACATCCGTGAAATTCGTGGCGGATTCCCCAAGCGACACGTCGTACAGATCGATATCGATGGATTACCCAAAGATGCGCCGGAGTTGGCACTTTCGTCATTGCTAAACCAATATGCTGACATTCGTGAGGAACGCCTCAAGGGCGAAAGCAAACGTACGCAAGCTTCCGCCGGTCTTTTGATCACTGGTTTACAGCAACGGCTTTTGTCATCGATTGAGGCCTTCGCAAAAACACTTAGAGTACATCGAAAGACCGTAGGCAGTTCTCAGTTGGCACTTGTCAGTTCTCAGACAACTGACAACTGCCAACTGAAATCTATTCCGGACAACCGACAACTGATAACCGACAACTTCTTGTCTCCCATTGATGCCGATGACGATAGAGCAACGCTCTCTGAAGAAGAGCTCGAAGCAGACGACGAATCGCAAATCGAGCGACTTTCGTTGCTATCGCTTGGGCCAATCAAAGACGCATCTCGGGTCGAACTCATCAAACAGGAAATCAATATTCTCGATCGAATGAGTGAAATTGCCGAAGATGCACGGCACAAGGCAGATGGCCGAATTCGAGAGATGGTTCGCTGGATGAAGGAGAATATGTGTCCGAATCTCGGAAGCACTGATGCAGCCTGGAACGACACTCGAATCATAATCTTTACTGAGTATGATGATACAAAGCGATATCTGCGAGACCAGCTCGAATCCGTAATTGCAAAGTCAGACCGTGCTGCGGAACGCATACTGATCTATCACGGTCCGACTCCACCCGTAAAGCGGGAAGAAATCAAGAAAGCGTTCAATACGGCCCCAAGCAAGCAGCCGGTCCGAATTTTGATTGCAACGGATGCCGCCCGAGAAGGTTTGAATTTGCAGGCGCATTGTGCCCATTTGTTCCACTTCGACATTCCTTGGAATCCTAGCCGCATGGAGCAACGTAATGGTCGCATCGACCGAAAGCTCCAACCGAAACTTGACGTGTACTGCCATTACTTCGTTTACAAGCAGCGTCCAGAAGACCGAATCCTTCAGGTGCTGGTCAAGAAAACCGAAACGATTAAGCAGGAACTTGGAAGCCTTTCGCAAGTAATCGATTCCAAACTGACTAAGTCCCTCGGGAAGGGACTACGGCATCGAGACCTCGCTGCCATTGAATTCGACATTCAGTCTGCGGATCTGGATGTCGAACAAAAGCAATCGATACTTAGCGAATTGGAGTCAGGTCGAGATCGGCAATTAAAACTGCGAGAACAAATAGAGAGATTGAGCACGCTACTTGGCGAGTCCGAAAAAACGATCGCGTTTGATGTCGATAATTTCCGAAGTGCGATTTCGTGCTCTTTAGAAATGGTGGGAGGCGAGCCATTGGCTGAAGTTTCGTCCGACGAATCAGGAACGCAACGATTCGTTTTTCCTGCCATGGATCAACGTAAAGGAGCCGATCCCACTTGGGCGGATACCATGGACTCTTTACGAGGCAGGCGTCCGAGAGAAAAACGACTGTGGGATTGGCGTCGTGAATCGCCTGTCCTGCCAGTCGTCTTTAAAGATACTGGTCGAGTCGATGACTCCGTTGTGCATCTGCACTTAGAGCAACGAGCTGTGCAACGATTACTAGGTCGTTTCATGGCTCAAGGCTTTGTACACCATGATTTAGCTCGAGCGTGCCTAGCTCAAACCTCAGATGCTGTTCCACGCGTGATTCTTCTGGGGCGACTTTGTCTTTATGGTCCGAGTGCTGCACGATTGCATGAAGAACTAGTACCCATCACGGCACGTTGGTCCGATCCAGCAACTCGAAAATCCGCCATAGCTCCATATGCTCGAGATGCCGAAACGAAGACCCTTTTTATGTTGGATGAATCGCTACTCAAGGCTGGAAGCATGGTGGTTAGTCCAGAAAGTCAGCAGTTGTTATGTCAGTCTGCCGTACGTGACATTGAAGAATTGTTGCCACACCTTCAACAACGCGGGAATGAATACGCTGCCGATGCTAATCGCAAACTCTCGCAACGAGCGGAAGCGGAATCTTCGACAATGCGTACTATCCTTGAAACCCAACGCAAGCACATTATCGAATCGATTAAGAAGCACGAAAAGATCAATCCAAACCAGCTCAAATTCGACTTCGCAGACCGGGAGGACGAATTGCACCAGCTTGAATCCAATAAACGCTACTGGTCCAAACGGCTTGATATGTTGCAAGGGGAGCTTCAGTCGGAACCTGACCGTGTTCGAAGTCTGTATGCGGTTCAAGCTCAGCGTATCGAGCCGGTTGGACTAGTTTACCTTTGGCCTGTGACGAGGTAAATGCAGTGTCGCATGCCGCAGAGACTAGCCCAAAAATTTATATACTCGCTGGTCCAAACGGTGCGGGTAAAACAACGTTTGCTGACGAATTCCTGCCAGAACTTGCGGGATGCAAAGAATTCCTCAATGCGGATTTGATTGCCGCTGGGCTATCTCCCTACGCGCCCGACTCGGCAGCAATTCGAGCGTCTCAAATTTTATTGGAACGAATCGATCAGTTAATCCTTAAGCGTCAGAGTTTTAGTTTCGAAACAACACTCTCAGGCAAGTCTTACCGCCAAGCAATTCCGCGTTGGCAAAAATTAGGATTCACAGTCCATTTGTTTTTTCTATGGCTACCATCAATGGAGTTAGCAGTGGATCGTGTCGCAATGCGAGTGCGCCATGGAGGGCATTCGATTCCCGAGGATGTTATTCGTAGGCGATATTTGAGGGGAATTTCGAATCTGTTCCGCATCTATTTGCCGTGCGTCTCTGAAGCAAAGGTTTATGATGGATCACAATTGACTCCTGCCAAAATTTGGGAGCGCAGTAACTCCGTCGAAACTGTTATTGATGCCGAGAAATGGGCCGTCGTACTAGATATGCAAGAGGAAAAACCATGATCGATCGACGTCCGCAACACGAGTTAAGCCTATCCGAAAAAGTGGACCTCGCCTTTGAGCAGGTTGCAAAAAAGGTCATTCGTCGTGCCGAGAGAACCGATACTCAAGTGCTAATCTGGCGCAATAACCAGATTGTTCGTCTGACACCCGAGCAAGCAAATCAAGAATTGTTGTCGCAGAAGAAACCGGAAAGCACCTGAATCGATCAATTATGGTAATGTCTCCCGAGGAGTTCGCGCACCGTGAATGGCTAGGCTACGTCCAACCAATTGGGTTGGTCGTTTCGGTGCCTGCGCTTCTTTCCGCACAGTGCTACATCAATAAAAATATTGGTCGAGATCAACAACGCCTAATCGACCTTCTTCCCATCAATAAGGACGGCTCATTCAAACCTGAGTTGCCGGACTTCCCGCTATTCGTTCGTGAAGTGCTTGGTTGGTCGAACGAGGATTTGGTTCCATTCGGCGATCACTACGCCGATCTCGAAGTTGCTTTGCCTCAGTATCGCGAATCGGAATCGACGATCAAGCGGAGGCATTGGCACGTTTGCCGAGGCTGGGAGCAGTTGCCGGGCAGTCTGCGCTGCACGGGCGCTGCATTTCGGGCGGCTTTGGGGGGCATTCCGTGTCAGCGGGTGGCACAACCG
>JBBRJI010000395.1:0-5951 GCA_038219625.1 Pirellulales bacterium
GGAAAATGCGAGTTTTACGATCATCTGCTTTCTGGGTAATCTTCGCCGCTTGCATGGTGGCCGTTTTCGCAAACCTGGGTGGCGATAACCCGTTGAGCGCAGGCGCAAGCGAACGACCATCGCTATCTCAAATGTCGAAAGAAGAATCGGTTTTGAGAGAGGGAACACCACTTACGGAAGTGAAAGGCCGATTCAAGAAGCTGGGGGAACGGTTCCAATTTATCGAGGATGGAACCGCTAAATCCTTCAAATGCTTAGAAAACCTCTGCTTGCAGCGAATCGCTACCAATCAACACGACGACGACCGAAAAGTGATTTGGATTGTTTCTGCCAAAGTGACGGAATTTAACGGCGAAAACTTTTTGGTTTTGGAAAAAGCCGTTCGCGGCAGGTAGTTCCTTCGGGTCGGAATCGCCTCAAAGATTGACTTTCTGGCGTCTATGAACGATAAAGGAGGGGAACCCTGTCGCTCCACCGATACGATACCCGGGGCAAAGAGCGACTCGGAACGAAAAAGCATTCCCACCCCCCCACAATTGTTTCAGCCTTTTTTGCTGTCGGCAATTCCCTCCCGCAACTTGGTCCGCCATGAGATCTGGTAACAACCTGTGGTCGCATCACACGTTTTGCGTTGCCGCCGCGATGCTTGCTCTGATGCATTCGATGGCACCGGCAAACGGGCAGGTTGCGTTGTCTACTTCGATCGACAATCTGGTGGAACGGGACTTCGAACTGCTCATCGGTACCGCGGAATCAGACAGCCTGTTGCTTCGACGATTGTCTTTGGACTTGCGTTTGTTGGTTCCGACGTCGCAAGAACTGGACGCGTTCTTAGCCGATACCGAGCCTGATCGATGGTCACGGTGGGTTCAGCGATTTTTGAACGATCCGCTTCATGGCGAACGAATGGTAGATTGGCTAGATAAATCGCTGTTGCAACGTCGGCCATTTCAACATGTGGATCGAGCGAAGTGGCTGACCTATTTGCGAAGAGTGGTGGATGAACGCAAACCGCTCGATCAAATCGCAAAGGAAACGCTTGGAAGTATTTGGTGGAACCAGAGCGAGCGGGCTCAACAACGATTCTACTTGGAGCGAGCAGGAGATGCGCACGCGATTGCAC
Organism: Pirellulales bacterium; assembly: GCA_038219625.1. Taxonomy (GTDB): domain Bacteria; phylum Planctomycetota; class Planctomycetia; order Pirellulales; family Pirellulaceae; genus JBKCUI01. Next base: position 1,124 of record JBBRJI010000395.1, read on the forward strand.
GTGATATTGGTCGCGTGTTCTTCGGAAGAGACATGCAGTGCGCGCAGTGCCATGATCACCCACAGGTAGATGACTACCTTCAAATTGACTACCACGGTTTATTGGCTTTTGTTGCGTCAAGCTCGTTTGTCGAAGCGAAATTCAAGGACGACAAGGGTGCAGAACAAAAACTTCAAATCTATGCCGAACGTGCGGCCCGCGATGCCCCGTTCGAATCGGTTTTTGATAAAGGAATTCTCTTTCGAACTGGGACGCGAGCGCCCGGAAGCGAGGAATCGTTTGATCCGTTTGAAGCTCCAGACCAGCGATACCAGGCTACGCCGATGCCGGATTCTCTGGACGGAGCTCCCAACCCACCCCATTTTAGCCGTCGCAACAACTTGGTCTCTCAACTCTCCGCGACCAATCGAGCATTTGCCGAAAACTGGGCCAATCGCCTCTGGTCCATGATGATGGGCAAGGGGTTGGTGCACCCGCTCGATATGCATCACCCAGACAATCCGCCAACCAACCCCAAGCTTTTGAACGCATTAACCGATGCCTTAATCGGTTCCGGCTTCAACATGCGCTGCGTGATTGAGCAGATCGCGTTGAGCAACGCTTACAAGTTAAGTTCTCACATGCCGATTGAAGCGTCGTTACGACTGGGCTCCATCATGGATCTGAAGCCTGATTTGCAACTCAAATTCGAAAGCACCATGAATTCTCGGAAGCAAACTTTGGAAGCCGATCTCATCCAGCTTGCCGCGACAGCGGAAATCACAAAGAAAGCCTATGCAGATGCAGAATCGGCTTGGAGAGCCGTACAAAAAGAGCGAGTTGAGGCTTGGGCGGAACTCGACAAGGTCGAGGCGGCCTTCAAAGAAGTGATGAAGAAACTGGAGGCAACCAATATTGCATTTGAAAAAGCCAAAAAACTGCTGGCGGATGCTTCTTCGAGACAAAAACTATTGGAGGAAGCGTCCGAAAAACTGGAGCAAGCCAAATTGCTGGGCCTAGCCGACGACGCTGAGTTGCAGCAAGCCATTACGACCACAAAAGTGAAAGCAGAAGCCAGCAAGACAACTATCCCTGCCCTGGAAAAGGGGCTCGTCGACGCGACGGCTGCTCGCGACACCAATAAACTCGCCTTGGAATCAGAACGAAGCCGCGTTAACGAACTTGCTGCAAAGCTGCAACCTGTGGAACAGAGATTGCATGTTGCAGATGCGAGTTTTGTAGCTGCCCGAATCCAGTGGCAGAAAGCCCAATCCGAACATGGTTTCGTGGAGAATCGGCTCAGCGACTTGTCCCGAATTCAAAAGTGGATCGCAACCTCTCAATCGGTTCGGGCGTGCGAACAGGACCATGTTCTCGTGGTGCAGTCGCTTGAGCAGAATAAGTTGACTTTAGCGACCCAAACGATGCAGACAACGTCGTTGCAACAACAGGTCGCGGACAGCGCCCTGGCCAAGAATTCAGCTTTGATAAAACTCACTATGGCTCAAGCAGAAAAACAGAATACAGTAACGCAATGGGATATTCTGCAAAAGACGTTCGATTCACTGGATCAGTCGCTGGCGTTTGTTAAATCAGTCGAGCCACTCGTTGCTGCGAAACAGTCCGTTCAAGTCGCGATGGAAGCCACAAAAGCAACCATAGTGAGCATGGATGCAAACGTCAGCTCGATAGCCGCAGAACTAGAGGGCAAATCCAAACTGCTAGAGGCTCAGACCAGTCAACTCGCCAGTGCTCAGCAGACTCACTTGATACAAGTGCAGCTCGTCGAACAGGTCGAGAAGTCGGTTGCAGAAAAAGCGGAATTGGTTTTGCAGACCATTGATGCGTGTTCGGTCGCAATGCAAAGCGTGTTGGAAGAACGACAGAAGTCGGTCCACTTAGCACCGTTGCGTCCCTTATCACCCGAGCAGCTTTGTTTGAGCGTTTTGCAAACGACGGACGTTTTAAAAAACCATATCGCAGCAGAAGCTGCTGAACTTGAAAAACAAACGCCGCTCGCACCGGACGCTTCTACCGAACAACGCTCAGCCAGAACGCTGCAAGCCACAAGGCAAGCCCTAGATAAACTTCGTCCTCACATGGACGTTTTTGCCAACCTCTATTCTTCCGGCGTCGGTCAAACAAGCGATGAGTTCTTCGCTTCGCCAGACCAAGCCTTGTATATGGCGAACGGAGGTTCGGTGTTCCAATGGTCCGCCCCCAACAGCAACAATGTTACAGGACAGGTTGTCCAACAGGCAGATCCAGCCGTCGCCTCAACGGTCTTGTTTCGATCGCTCTTGTCGCGTGGGCCAACATCTGAGGAACAACGCTGGATAAGCGAAATGCTGAGCAAAGCAGGTGATAAAAAACCGGCGGTCGCTCAAGAGTTGGTCTGGAGTTTGCTGACGAGTTCCGAGTTTCGAGTCTACCCATAGTCCTTGTTTTGGAGCCTTCTAATGACGATTGCACACTACGCTTGCGGTTCCCGTGAGCATGGCTCTAGTCGACGCCGCTTCCTGCGTCAGTCCCTTTCGGGAGTTGCTGCCGGCGGCGCCATCGCGGGTGGCCTGGGTTCACTCGCGTTCGGAGCGGCGGCGGAACAATTGAAATCGCAGGATATGCGAGTCGTTGTTTTCAATATGCACGGGGGACTTAGTCAACTTGAGAGCTGGGATCCCAAGCCAGGGACAAAGACTGGCGGTCCATGTCGATCCATTCCGACGTCGGTACCTGGCATTCACATTAGCGACTTATTGCCCTACACGGCCAAGCAAATGCACCATCTTTGCTTGATGCGTGGAGTCAATACAGCAGAGGACGATCACGGCAAAGGGACTTACCTGATGTTGACCGGCCGTCGACAGTCGGCTGCGGCTGAGTATCCACAAATCGGGGCGGTGGCAGCCCGTATGCTCAACGACGAGAGTCGCGGGCTTCCCGGACACATTGTTGTCACTCCCGGTGGTGGCGGTGGCAAAGGGAACGAAGCGGCTTACCTCGGCCCTAAGTACTCCAGCATTTCATTGGGAGGTAGCAAGCCGCCACCCAACACGACTAGGCCGGAGGCTATTACCGACGAGTCGGAGGCTAGACGACACGAAATGCGACGCCACCTCAACCAGGAGTTTCTTTCGCGTCGACGGACTGCAATCACCGACGCATACACCCATAGCTACGAACAAGCCTTGCGACTGATGGATCGCAAAGATGTCTTCGATATTTCGAAGGAGTCGGTGGCCGACCAAGATCGGTATGGGAAACACGATTTCGGTAGACAATGCTTGATGGCCCGTCGACTGCTTGAGAATGGTGTCTCCTTTGTTCAGGTTACCCACTCCAACTACGACACCCACAACGAGAATTTTATTTTCCACATTGAACAACTGGGGGAATTCGACCAGTCGTTTGCAACTTTTGTTGCCGACTTGGCGGATCGGGGTTTGCTTGAGAAAACCTTGGTTGTGGTATTGAGTGAATTCGGCCGCACCCCCAATATCAACTTGTACTATGGTCGCGATCACTGGTCGAAAGCTTGGTCGGTTGTCATGGCAGGAGGCAAATTGGCCAGAGGCGCGGTCTTTGGCAAAACAAACGACGAGGGAACGGAGGTTGTCGACGGACAGGTGGACCACGGTGCATTGTTTCATACGTACCTACGTGCCGTCGGAGTTGACTCATCGCAGTCGATCGCTGTCGACGGCCGGGATTTGCCCATCGCTGATCCGGCCGCTGCACCTATTTGGAAGGTACTGACGTAAAGTGAGTTCCATTATCGACGTAACCAAGACCCATGTGGCTTACCAGTGGAAACACGATCGACCGCTGATCGCATGCCGCATGGCACCCGATGGCCTGCAGGCTGCGAGCAGTTCCGAGGATTCTTCGTTGCAGCTATGGACTGTTCCGAGCGGCGAAAAGAAGATTTTAACGGGACATGAAAGCTGGGTGCATGCGCTGTGCTACAGCGGCGATGGACAGCAATTGGTTTCCGGTGGCTGCGATGGAAGACTAATCTGGTGGTCGGTGCGAGGTGATGCACCCTCAATCTTACGCAAGATCGATGCGCACGTGGGTTGGATTCGCGGAGTAGCCATCTCCTCGGACAATACGACGTTAGCTTCTGTTGGCAACGACAAGGTGGTGCGACTCTGGAGCATGGCCACCGGCGAAAAGATCTGCGAATTGTCCGGACACGATCGGCATATCTACAGCGTATTGTTTCACCCAGATGGAACTCAACTCGTTACCGGCGATTTACTCGGGAAGATTCACATTTGGAATCTTGGAGATCGCAAACTGGAACGATCAATCGATGCCACACCGTTGTATGCCGAGAACAAGGGACAAGCGGCGGAATTTGGGGGCGTTCGAGCCATAGCATTGAATGTCCAGCGGAGCGAACTCATCGCTGGAGGGACGCACAAGGCTACGAATCCATTTGGGGCAGTGCATGAACCTCTTGTACTCCGGCTCAATTGGTCTGACGGAGTTTTGAAAAAATCGCATGCGTGCGATGGGATCACGGGTGGCTTGGTATGGCGAGTTCAGTGGCTGACGGACGGAACGGTCGCCGGGGTATCTGGAGGTTCTACCGGCGGTATTTTGTTGTTCTTCAATGATACGCAGGAGAAGGAATTTCACCGATTCAAACTTCCTTCGTTGGCAAGGGATATGGATATCCACTTGGAGAGCAACTTGATGGCGACCGCACACCACGACAACCATCTGCGGATTTCAGGTATGTTTGCGAAGGTATCGTAGTCAAGTCGCTCCGCCGACTTGAGTCCTCGATAGACGCACTCCCTCTCTTGCTCAAGTACTCAAGGCGGCTCGAATTGTTTTTGAT
>JBBRJI010000396.1:0-5935 GCA_038219625.1 Pirellulales bacterium
GCTAGAATTCTGTCTGAAAGCATACATGGATGGCCCCTAGGTTGCCCCTACTAGAATTCTGTCTGAAAGCATACATGGATGGCCCCTAGGTTGCCCTAGGTTGCCTAGCTAGGATCCCTAGGTTCCCCTAGGTTCCGATGGCCCCCTAGGTTCCTAGGTTCTAGGTTCGGCCCCCTCTAGGTTCGGCCCCCTCTATCGTACTTGAAAACGCACTAGTGGCACAACTCGTAAATAAGCTTGCACCAAAGCCCGTAGCGGAAGCCGCCAAGGCTTTCGGTGATCACAATTGGGACGTTCCGAAACTCTTGGCGAGTTCCGCTACAGGAATCGCCCGGAGATTTTGGCAACTGCCTTCTTTGGGTTGTGCAAATAAACAGACTGGAATGTTAAAATAGGCTAGATTTTGCTTTGGTGACCTAACGGTTACGAGTTGTGGCACTAGGTTGATGCAAGCCGAGCAACCCTCAACCCTCATCCCTCGTTCACAACCGGCAGTTGTTGATCGACATTTCCAGGATTGCCAACGCCCCGAGGGCTTCCAGTTTTTCCATGATGGAGATCACTTCGCTGCTTTTGACCATTGCGCGAACGGCAAACCAACCGCTGTCCTCTAAGCTGGTTACCGTTGGCGAAGTAAAGCCGGGCGTCACGGCTTCCGCGGCAGCCAGTTTTTCTCGGGGGATATTGTACTCGAGCAACGAATAGTCGCGGGCGATGACAACTCCTTCCAAGCGTCGAACGATGCGATCTGCGGTCACGAGATCACGGCAAGCTGGGCTTTGCACCAGGACCGTTTCATAATGGCCGATCTCGGTCAGTATCCGCAATTGATTTGCGGCCAACGTGCTGCCCGTTTCAACCAAGTCGACAATCGCATCCGCCACCCCCAGCGAGATCATGACCTCGACCGAGCCGTTCAGTTTGACGAGATGCACCGGTGCATCGTGTTGTTTTAAGAAACGTTCCGTCGTGTTCGGGAAACTGGTCGCGACTCTTTTGCCAGCTAGCTGACTTGGCCGTTCCACGTCCGAATTGGTTGGTACGCAGATGGCTAGCTTGCATCGACCAACCCCCAGTTTCATGCGGACTTGGACTTCTGCATTGGCTTCCTGAACCAAATCGCTACCGGTGATTCCTAAGTCGATCGCACCCTCGGCGCAAAGCGTGGGAATGTCGTCCGTTCGCAGGAACGTAATTTCGACGGGCATACTGCTGACGCGCGCGAACAGCGATCGGTCTTGACGACGGAAACTAAGTCCGGCTTGCAAGAGCAATTCGGTCGCCAATTCGCTGAGTCGGCCTTTGCTTGGGATACCGATACGTAGATGATTTACTACAACACTCACGAAGCACTCTCCTGACCACGTCGACGTTTTTCTTCCAGGCCTGAGACTCCCTCACGCCGTTCCAGTTCATGACGCAGAGAGTCTACGCTTATGCCGCGACTCGCCAAGAGCACCCACAGATGAAAAATCACGTCACAGGCTTCTCGTACCGTGTGCTGCACGCCTTCGTCCCCTGGCTCCCCAGCCGCCTCGATCACCTCGTTGGATTCCTCAAGGATCTTGCTCCCGATTTTTGGGAGGCCACCTTGCAGTAGTTTCGTTGTGTAGGACCCCTTGGGTAGCACGGAAACGCGATGATGGAGTTCTGCCATCAATCGATCAAAAATATCATCTGCCATGGGAATGGAATCAATGGAATGCCCGCGGAGACTTTGGCTCCTGCGGACTTATGAAATGGGATAGTTAGATGCCGATCAGGCGGCGCTTTGGAATTTGCCTTCGGCCACGGCTGGCGTTGCCCGTGACTTGCGATCGAATCGACGACGCAGTTCATATCGCATGATAAGCATGAATCGCGAGACAGTGTTGTGTCGCGATTGGCCAGGATCGAACACTTTCCCAAGCGGGCCCGCTAGGATAGCAGGTAGCAGGATGAGTTCAGCCACCACGCCCGCAACTAATATGGTCAACATGAGCCATCCAAATCTTTGCGTCGGTGTAAAGGTACTAAACGCGAAAACCGACAATCCCAGCCCGCTAATGCAAGCCGCTTGAAGCGTCGGAGTCGCACATCGTTTGTACGAGGCAATTATGGCCTCGCGTCGATTGCGCAATTGCTTGACATCGACACGAAACCACGACAAAAAGTGGATGGTATCGTCGACCGCAACACCCAATGCGATGCTGGCCGACATCATTGATCCAATATCGATTGGAATATTGAGCCATCCCATCGCTCCGAAGATGATAAAGATCGATAGGACGTTTGGAATCATGGCGACCAAACCTGCGCGAATACTTCGAGTAACAAACATCATGAGGGGCGTAATGGTTAGGAAGGACCACAGGGTGCTCTCCACCAAGCTTTGAAGGAGTGCTCGTTGCGCTTTGTAAACAATGGGCACAACCCCCGTGTAAACCGAGGAGACCATCGCCTTGGGCGAATTCGGTTCGACAGCTTGGAGATCGATAACGTTTCCAAGCGTGACCCCGAGCGTTCCGATTTCCGCATCCGAAAAAGCTCCGGTCAGTACGACTGCGTCGAATTCACTCAGCTTTTGCAACTGAACCATTGGCATGGTGCCAGGATCCGCAGAAAGTCTTTGAACTTTCAGTCGGGCCTTTTCTAAAAGCCCTGCGATTTCATCGGATCTCAATTTAGAGACCGAAGGTTCACCACTTTCCCCTGCCTTTTTGGTCGATGGATCCCAAATCACCACGCGTTTGCCAGTGAATTTCGGCTCACCCGCCCAAACTGCAATTTGTCGTAGGATGCGAACGCGATCTCCATGTGAATCGATGATCGGGGCAACCGCCGCTCGAAGCTCGTGTACAAATTGACCGTAATCAACCCCTTCGAAGGCTGCGACCCTAAGGCTAATGCGCCAGAGTTCGGCTCCTGTCTCTTTGTCCACTCTCAGGAAATCCGAGCTCATGAGCTCTTCGCGTTTGCTTTCCAACCCCTTGTTATAACCAAGTCGCTTAACAAAACCGACATTCGACTTGTCTGCCGTGGGCAAGCTGGGCGCAAACGTGGCTGCGGACATACTCCTGCCAACGATCTTGGAGCCGTTTTCGCCAAATTGATTTCGGATGGCTTCCTGGACTTGAACCGTCGTTTCCATCCGTTCCAAAAACGTCAGACGCGTTGCATCTTCAACGATTTTGCTTTCGTCCGTTTCCTCTTGATCCTGTCGCGTTTCCACTGACTTTGCAATCGTATCTTGGTCAAATTGGATTACGATTTCGAGTGGTACGAGCATCCCCAGATTCTTTTCCAGCCACCGATAATCTCTCAGAATTCTGGCCTGCGAATCAAAAAGCTCTAGAAGGTCGATGCTAGTTCTGGTTTTGGTAAGCCCAAATCCGACCAACACCACCACGGCTATGCACGAAGATGCAACTCCAAAGTGGTTCCGCACGATAAAGCCAGCAATCTTTCCCCAAATGCTTTCAATGTAAGTGTCCTCTCGAACGGGATGCACATCGTGTTTCGAGGATTTTACGGGCTCGGGGACCGAGTCGATGACCCAACGTTTTGCATACCCGATGATGTGAAGAGCAGCAGGAAGGAGCAAAAACAAGACTACGACCAGAATTATTACGCCGGACGCAGCATACAGACCGAACTTCCGAATCGGCGTCAATTCGCTCGCACAAAGCGATAGCAGTCCTAGGGCTGTGGTGGTCGAGCAAAGCACTGCTGGTTTCAAAGCGTGGATAACGGCGCGTTCGGTCGAACCTCGTAATCCACCGCTCTGCACGGCATCCCGGTAGTAGCTAATGAAATGCACTGCACCCGAAATAGCCAAAACGTACACCAGCGACGGCATCGATAGCACAATGGCATCGACCGTTTCGCCAGTCGCCCAAATCATCGCCAGTGAAGCAGCCGCACTGGTGACCGAACAACTGAAGACAATAAACGTGAGCACCATGCTTCGGAGCGACCACCAAGCCAACATGATTCCAATGAGGCAGGAAAGGCCAGCAAGTCGAACCAGTGTTTTTTCGCCTTCTTCATCGATCGAAATGTTGTCGACGGGTGGTCCACCCAGATGCAACTGCTCTTCCGGGATTCCCACTTCAGCGATTAGTCGTCGTAGAACACCAGGCGGGACGTTAGGCCGAAAAATTCGCATTTGGCCATGGCCAAGAATTGGTTTTAGTCTGGCGGTCGTATTAGGGTCCAGGAAAACAATCACACATGTCTGACGGCCATCCGGTCCGATCACCGTACCCTTGAGTCGTTCAATCGCGTCCGAATACTCGAGTTGCGTTCCCGCAGTAAGCTCTTCGATTAGCTGACGACCTGTGCGAACTTTCGTGAAAAACTTTTTGGCTTCGACGGCATTGATATCCGCGGGATCGACTTCTTGAGGAGCGACCAGAGCCGCCAACTTAGCAATTCGCGGATCATCCCCTTCACCGCCCAATTCTGGATTCTCTCCCAACGTGCATCCTTCCCAGCTAACCAAAATGAATTGGTCGGAAAGAAAGTTCTTTCTAAACCAAGCCAGTTCGGCGGTCTCAACAAAAGACTTTGGGAGCCAGTCCTCCACTTTGTTAACGTTGCTTTGGACCGCTTTGCCTGCGCCATAAAAAGCAAAGGGTACGCACGTTAAGCTGGCGATAAGGATTAACCACCCCCAACGGTCGTAAAACGTTTTTCCACCAACTGACGGTTGTTGCACTCTGTAGCCTTTCGACTTCTTAGGCACTAATCATCCGGAGCCTTAACTGACATCGCGACTCTGTAAGGTCATGGAGTTTACTAGAACTCACGCGATTTCGACAGTTTGAAAATGTGGGTACTAAAAAAGAAACTGGCCAACCATATTCAAAAAAGTAGAATCCAAAAGCCATTCCGCCGGTCGATTCCATTCTGATTTGCTAGCTTCAAAGTCCCTTCGAAACTCACCTACCATGCTCCGTCATCGACTGTTGGAACCCCCTTATCCTAGGAATTTGGTTCCGAATTGGACAAAACTTGAGTCGAATGCCCGAAAAAGCTTTTCACACCGTCGCATGCGAAAAACACCAAATTCCCGAAAAAATGCTCCATTCTCAGCTTTTCATAACGAACCGGACTGAGTATATTTCAAGTAGTAGCTGGCTGTTGAAATTGAGTCTCAACAAAAGGAAGGTCGGACGCCGATCTTGATTTTGTTTGGACCGTCAGCCTGATATGACCCGGTTTCACGATTACGAAATCTTTCCAGTCTGTGGTTCGATGATTACTGACTCGGTTCCCCTCCCAATCGAATTTTTGCATCCAGAATGCCACGGCACCATCGTTGAGATGTGTGGACAGCCATGTCAAATGCAGAGATTGGCTGAATTAGGAATTCGCCAAGGTTGCAAAGTCCGCATGGTTTGCCCAGGAGAACCATGCTTGATCTGCATCGAAGGCAGGCGTATCAGCCTAAGGCTTGGCGAATCCGCCGATATTTTCGTTATCCCGACCGCTGGATAATGACTCTTCCGACCATACGTTTGGATGAACTGGGCCAAGGGGAGTCGGCGATCATCGTTGAAATCCTCGGTGAGGATGTGGTCGCGAGCCGTCTGATGGAAATGGGACTGATCGAGGAAGAACCGATTTCTATGGTCGGTCGGGCGCCGATGGGGGATCCTACGGAATACGCCGTGCGTGGCTACCGAATCAGCTTGCGAAGAAACGAATCGACTCGCGTGATCGTACGCAAGGAGCCGTGATGTTGCAGGCGCATTCCGCTCCAAAGCCCGTCCGAATCGTGGCGTTGATTGGCAACCCAAACACCGGCAAGAGCAGTCTGTTTAATGCTTTGTGCGGCATGAACGCCCGAGTCGGCAACTATCCCGGAGTTACCGTCGAGCAAAAAGTTGGCAGGTTATCGGGAAGTTCTGAACCGGTAGATGTCATCGATTTGCCTGGAACCTATTCACTC
>JBBRJI010000397.1:0-5928 GCA_038219625.1 Pirellulales bacterium
GATTTCTTGGCAAGGCTCTCGCTAATCGTGCCCGATCCGAAGCACGACACGAATTCCGCGCGTCCGTCGACCAAGCCTAGAACGGGTGAAACCACGTGCGTTGCGTAGTGCATGGGAATCATGCGTTCCCAGTACTCCGGCCAACCTGCCATGTCCTGAGGGTGAGATGCGGCCATGTATTGAATTTTGCCAAGTTCACCCTTTTGGACCATTTCTTTAATGAACAAGAACTCTCGACTATAGACGACCGTTTCGGCCATCATGTATTTGCGTCCTGTGTCGGCAACCACTTGGCATAATTGGTCGCACTCCGCGATCGTGGTTGCCATTGGGACCGTGCACATGACGTGCTTGCCGGCTTTGAGTGCACGCATACTCATCCAAGCATGGTCGGGGATCGGCGAATTGATATGAACGAAGTCGACTTCTGGGTCTTCTAGGACTTTGTCGAATTCTTTATAGCGTTTCGCGATGCCAAATCGATCTCCTACAAGGTTGAGATCGGCTTCATTTCTGCGGCAGACTGCGATCACGTTGGCATTGGGGTGGGATTGATAAATCGGAATAAACTCGGCGCCGAAACCGAGGCCAACCATAGCAACATTGATCTTCTTTTGCGTCATTTTTAGGAGAGGAGGGTGTGAGGAGTGGAATTGGACGGTTTTTCTCCATTGGTAGTGTGGCAATACAACCTTCTTTGTGCCATGATAAATTGCGCAAAAAAGATGAGGTTTTTTACAGTCGCGGATTTCGATGCCGAAGCGAAGCAAGCCGAAAAAGCAACGGAAGTCGGTTGCCTTGTTGATTGAGACCTCGAATGCTTGTGCTCGCGGATTGCTGGAAGGGATCGTGGAATATCAGCGGCAGCGAGATAGTTGGTCCGTATTTCTCCCAGAACAAGAGCGAGGAGCTACGCCGCCGAGATGGTTGCGTAATTGGAAAGGAGACGGGGTTATAGCTCGTATCGAAACGGCTGAAATTGCCAAGAGCATCTCGAAACTCCGAGTTCCAGTAGTCGACCTGTTCCCGAACGTGTTTGCGCTGGATCGTAGACATTTCTTGTTTTGTAGAAATACGTGTTGACTTAGCTTTGCTGCTGCTCTATCTTTTGTATTCTCTACATAAATAGAAATAGGCGATCTGCTCGGGGGGATTCGATGGCTAGGCCGAATTCGGAGTATCCAACTGAGTTGGAGCTACAAATACTAAAAGTGCTTTGGGATGCTGAGCCGATGACGGTCCGCGAGGTGCGTGATTCATTGGCCGTTGGCGGGCGTGATCTGGCGCATACGACCGTCATCACGATGCTTGGCACGATGGTGGATAAGAGCCAGATTGAAAAGCTGGAGCCGCTACAAGGCAAAGCGTTTCGGTTTTCGCCGCGGATTCAGCGCGACAATGTCTCGAAAGGAATGCTGGGCGATTTGGTCGAGCGTCTCTTCGATGGCTCGGCGGAGGCTGCGATGCTGAGCCTGTTCGATGTGAAGGAACTCGACGAAGACGAGATCGCGAGCCTTCGCAAGTTGCTGAACAAGAAGATGCGGGAGGCCAAATCATGAGTTTCTCAAGTGTGAGTTGGTCTGAACTATCTCTGCAAATTATATTGACCTTCGGTCATTTCCTATGGCAAGCCTGCATTGTGGCAATCGTTCTGGTCATTGTAGAACAATTGTCCTCAATGGTTTCTCACCGCTTCCTTATCGGCCTAAGTCGCAATCCTTCGACCCAGCACGCGCCGCGCTCTTCCGCGAATTTTCGATATACCACCGCTTGCGTGGCGTTCTTCTCGCTTCCTGTTTGCGTGGTAACAACGTTTTTGTTTGTTCTGCAATCGCGACAACCGATAGGGTTAACAGCAAGTGTTCCGACCAAATCACTTGTGATTCCTATATCGAACGCAGACGAACGAGGTCTACCCACGGTAGGCTCGGACACTTCAAAGCTGATACCACAGGAAATGCCCACTGAAGCAGAGTTGTCTTTAACCAAACCTTCCGGAGTGCCGAGTCCTGCGGTATCTGCTCCGCTGCCAAAGTATTACTTGGAATCGATGGCTCCCTATTTGTTGATCGCCTATTCAATCGGCGTTGGTTTGATGCTGACCCGCTTCGGCTTGTCGATCGCAGGCAGTTCGCGGCTGCGCCGTACGCTTCCGCCTACCGCGGATTCCAACCTGACGAAGATTATTGCTGAACAATCGTCGTGGCTTGGATTAAAGCGCGTTCCGATCGTTGCACTATGCCAGCGAGTTTCTGTACCCGTAGTCGTTGGAATCATGAAGCCGATGATCCTGCTGCCGCCAGCGATTGTGTGCGGCCTTGATCCGAATCAATTTGCAGCGATCCTAAGCCACGAATTGGCTCACATCCGCCGTTACGATTTGGTTGTTAATCTCTTGCAGCGCGTCGTCGAAGCGTTGCTCTTCTTTCATCCAGTTACTTGGTGGATTAGTCGACGGATGAGCGTCGAACGTGAAATTTGTTGCGATGATATTGCAGCGACTGCGTGCATGGGACGATTGTCGTACGCCAGCGCTCTACTTCAAATGGCGGAGCTTTGCATCGCTAGTAAACAACGACGTCTCCCGACGCTTGCGACTCTTTCGGCCGACGGGGGAAACAAATCTGACTTTGGCTATCGCATTCGACGGCTAATCGACGCTGAGGGGACAAGTCGAATCGGGGTGACTTGGCGGGGTTTCGTTGTCGGACTGACAATATTGTCGCTGCTGATCATATCGCTGTTTGCGTTGAGGCGGAGTCAACAGGCGAACGATGAGAGGCTCGAGGCGGAAGCAACGGCAAACATCGTCAAGCCAGAACCGAAAAGGCAAATGGAACTTCCAGCCGACGAAGTTGCCTTGGAAGAAGACCCGTCGCTTGCCGCCACAAACAAAACAATCGATGAATTATCCGAAAAACGCAAGGGGCTGGTTCAGCAAATTGAAATAGCTGTCGCTCAACGGGACAAAGCAAAGGAAGGGAGTGATGAGTTTCATGGTCTCGATTATCAGACAGAGATAAAGGAATGGAAGCTCGCCAAGTTCGATCTTGAAAATGGGGTAGCGGACATTGTTCTGCCTGATGTTCCCCAGGCTACGCCGGAACACATCGCGGAACTGCGAGAAATGCTTCGGATTCGATGGGGACGCTCGGTTGATGGAGTGCAGATCGGAATCGGTCGGCTCGATGATCGTGATCGATTTGCCCAATCTGCCAAGATCCCTTTTCAAATTTACATTCGCAATTCCACCCAAGAGCCGATTGTTCACAGACTGCGTTGGTTTGATGCCGCGAATATGAGCGTGTCGCTCAGAGCCCTTGCATCAGTCACTTCGGAAAACAACCTGTTTCTTTCACCTCGATCTGGTAGTCCAATATTGGAATCGACTGAAGTGAAGCTCGATCCCGGGCTAACCCATGAACTTCCGTTGGGTCGTTTCGAAATGGACACAACCGGCCTTCATCCCGGCGTCTACAGTATTGATGCAAATTTTCCTGTCGTGTTTCCACCTCGCGAGAGTGAATTGGCGACACGTGTTGCTCGTCCGATCGAATCGGACTTCTCCTATGAACTTCTGCTCCGTTTTCAACTGACAGGAGAGCAACTTCCACCGGATATTGAGCCATCAAGCCCACTGAACCAAGGAGCTGAGATTTCGGCCATTTTATGGGGGACACCCGTCTATGGTTTGCAAGCGGGAACTCGCTTTCGCGGTGAAGCGGTTGCGGCTCAGGAGACCAATTCGGCTACCGCCGGTTTACGGAATTCGACAGCAAAGCAAACATGGCATTTTGGCGATACGATCAAGACTGAGATCTTGGTTCGAAACATTAGCAGTCAGCCAATAACAGTTCGCTTTCATCCATCTGTCGGCGAGGAAATTCGTTTGCTAGGGGCCATGGAATCCGGACTGACCGATTTGAGCAGTCGAGCGATCATGCGTCGTAGCAATGTCCCTATAGCATTGGATAGCGAGCGAACCATCGAAAAGACTTTGAAACCAGGTGAGCTCTTTATTGCAGCCCATCAGGATTTCGAGATACAGCAACTCGTCGACGGGCGTGAGCGTCTCCTTGAGCTACCTGAAGCCAATCGCCATTGGGTTCCAGGCGTTGGTGATTATGCGTACTCAGCGTATCTTGGGCTAGGGATCACCGATTCATTGAGTGTAAGTCTCCATTCGGGCAGAATCAAAATACAAATCGGAGAAACCATCGAAGCAAGGGCATCATCTTTAGGAGAACCACACATGAACGACGACTTGAACAAGATTTCGGCTTTGATTGCATCCGGTAAACAAATACCTAGAGAAGTCAACGACATGTACCAATCGGTTCATCGAAAGCTGACCCCAGCCGAACGACTGAAGTCCATCAAGCTGTTCGCTGTTCCAGAGTTTGTAATGCAGGTTCTACTTTCGGAGCCAACCTACGCTCTGGAAGAAAAAGTCGCACTCCTTTCTGAATTAAGGAATCTCAACTTTGAAAACGTTGAGTTCGGACTGCAGGAATGGCTGGCGAACGTAGCGACTGAATTTGCGCAAGTCGATCCAGCGGCAACACGTGAATGGCTAGGGATGTTTCGAGGCGCTGAGTACGGAGTCGGAATGGGTTTAACTGCCGTACTGGAAACAGCCAAGCAAAAAGATCCAAAGGCAAGCCTTTCAATACTGAAATCATTGCGCGACGAGGAGGCGGAATGCATTCTCAATTGCGGAGACATTCCAAAATACGATATGCCTGCACACGACTGGTTGAAAGAAGTGAAAAGTTTTCAGTCTCAGCGACTGCAATCGTACTTTTTAGGCGGGCCGATGGTATTCCGTTTCGGTGAAGAGAGTCCCGACGCTGCTTTGGATTACATCCTGTCGCTTCCCAAGCAGACTTGGAATAAGCAGCTTGGTTACCAACTGATTGGCAGCGTGATCCGTAGCAAGCGATTTAGCTGGGCTGAAAGTTTGGAATGGATAGAAACGAAAATGCCGCACGAAATTCGTTCTCATGAACACTATGGATTGCTCGCGTCCTATTGGTCGCAGCAGGATAACGCATCATTCCAGACATGGTTTCAAAGTCTAACGGACCCGGACATTTGCGATGAAGTCATCATCGGGTTTACTAGAGAACGTCAGCCGCAAGACTGGCCGGAAATTATCAAATTGGCAAACAAGATAACTGACCAGACCAAGCGCCAGGCCCAGGTCGCTTGGGTCCTTGATTGTTGGAAAAACACGGACCCAGAAGTCGCTCTCGCCCAATTGGAAAATGCAGACATTAGCAAAGAGAAAAGAGCTCAGTTGCAACGCGACATCGCCGCCCGCTTGGCTCAAGTCGCGAATGCGAAGGACAATTTATAATGCAGTCAATTTGCCCCCTGCTGGCTTGGCTAGCAGGAGCTTAAGTTTTACAGTGAACACGGGTGCACCCAAACACCGCCTCCCCGGTTGGCAAGCGGGCAAGGGGCGCCGGTTTTCTCGGGCACTTTTGCTAACTTCAAAACTTGCGCTCATGTCGGGCAAGCCGACATGGGGCGAAGCGCAAAGATTGGCGACTCATCCTTCGAGAACTCAGTATTTCGATATCGCGAATCCTTTGGTGCGCGAACGTTGATTTGATATCGTCCCGGCCACAGCGCCGCGTCGACGATAGCGATACCGTCTTCGTTTGTTTTGAAGGAAGCAAACCCGCCGTCACCACCGTCATCTCTAATCAAAGTGACCTGGACGGTAGCACCCGCGACTGGCTTCAGATCGTCGGTTGCCAACACGAGTAGACTGATTTCGTACGACTGGCCCGTCTGACGATCGTTAGTCTTGCCTTTGGCAACATTTACCTTTTCTACGAGTTCTTTTTCTGATTCGCTGGTCGCCTTTTGCATTTGTTGCTTGCTCGATTCAACCATGTAATCTTCTTTCAACTTTTCGGC
>JBBRJI010000398.1:0-5923 GCA_038219625.1 Pirellulales bacterium
CGTCTGCATCCTTCCCTACTATCACAAACGCTGTGTCGAACTCCTGGCTGGTACAACGGTCGCTCCGAGCAGTACCGTAGGCTTTCCTCACGGTGGAAATACCACTCGGACCAAGTTGATCGAGGCAGAACAATTGATTGACGACGGCTGTCTCGAATTGGATATGGTTTCCAATATCAGCGCCATTCTGAGTGGCAATTGGAAAATGGTCGAAAACGAAATCGATGCGATTGTCAAGCTTTCGCACGCAGCCAAACGCCGAGTCAAAGTCATTTTTGAGAACTGCTATCTCGAGGATGAACAGAAGATTCAACTCTGCAAAATCTGCTGTCAGGTGGGAGCCGATTGGGTGAAGACCAGCACTGGCTACGGCACCGGCGGCGCCACCCTGGAGGATCTCCAATTGATGCTCGATAATGTACAATCTCCCGTCCAGGTCAAAGCTGCAGGCGGTATTCGAGATTGCGACGCCCTCATCAAGGTTAGGGACATGGGAGTCACGCGTGTGGGGTCATCCAAAACAGCGGAAATACTTGACGAAGCCAGACGTCGTTTAGGGATGGCCGTAGTTGGCCCTATCAAGGCAGCACCTGTGGGGGCAAGTTATTAAGCGAGCGGCAGACATAATACTACCAGGCCAGGCCACCGTGTGGCACGCCCAAAGCGATTACCGCGATTAGCGATGGGCGTGGGAAGTGTGGCAAATGACTCTAGCGATTCACCACGCCCTTCGTACCTCGGAGCGTGCCACCCAGTTTGTAGGTAGAATTCAAACTGCCCCTCGCCTTAGAGCCTACAGTGAGGACCACGGTGCCACACTTGATCGCTGAAAGAAATCACGATGAAACATGTTCAATCTTGGCTTAGTGACCATCAAAGCCAAATGGCCGATGAGCTTGAGCATTTGTGCAATAGGAACTCAGGCTCCGGTGACGTTCTCGGTCTAAACCGAGTTGCCGATTGGCTCACCGATTACTTTTCCCCCCTTGAGGTCCCATGCGAAAAAATCGAACTCCCTACTTTTGAGACAATGGACGACACGGGAACGCTTACACTCCACACGACCGGCGCCGCATTGAAATGGGATCTTCAAGGTGTCGGCAAAGTGAAAAAGCATCGACTGCTGTTGAACATTCATTACGATACCGTTTATGGGCCTAAGAGTAACTTCCAGGAGTGTAAGCGGTACGACGGTCTCGCTCCAAACGGGCAATCTGAATTGAGGATGCGAGGACCGGGCGTCATCGACGCCAAGGGGGGAATCGTCGTCATGCGCTGGGCTGTCTTGGCGGCCAGAAAATTCTTAGATCTCTCCAATCTGGACTTAACCATTATCCTGACGCCAGATGAAGAGATCGGCTCACCTGCATCGATCGAGCTTTGGAAGAAGATCGCTGGGCAGTTCGATTTTGCAATGCTGTACGAACCCACGCTTGCGGACGGATCTTTGGTCTCGCATCGAAAGGGAACTGGCACATTTATAATTCTTGTACATGGGAAATCAGCCCACTCTGGACGGAATTTTCATGACGGTCGAAATGCTATCGTACTCGCTTGCAAGGTGGCCTTGGCCATGGACGCGCTCAATGGCCAGCGTCCTGATGTGACCGTCAACGTCGGACGAATCCGTGGAGGTGCGGCAGTCAATGTAGTACCCGACTTGGCCGTTCTTCGGATCAATGCTCGAGTCTCATCCCACGAAGATCAAGTGTGGATTGAGTTACGGGTACAACAAATAATCCAATCGTTTTGTGAGCCTGATTCCGGCTACCTCTGTGAACTGCATGGCGGAATCCATTCAGCCCCCAAGAGCGTCGACGACACCACTACCACATGGATGGGGCTGATACAACAGGCGGGGGCAAGCATCGGCGAATCCATTCACTGGAAACCGTCCGGCGGAGCAAGCGATGGCAACCGACTCGCTTCTTTGGGGCTATCGAATATTGATACCTTTGGCCCAGAAGGTGACTTGTTGCACAGCGATCAGGAATGGGTGCGGCTAAGCAGCCTCCCCCGAAAAGCAGCCTTTACGGTCGCGGTAATCAAAGCGATCGGAGCGACCACCGTACGCTTTTAGCAATTCTCGCTTAGATCGTTTGCCGCCGTGCCAACGGTAATCTCCTCACCTTTAATCCCTTTGTTTAGGTTTCTTAATATTTCGTTCTCAATGAAATGGTTCTCGTGCTCAAGGGGGCCAGGTTTTTCGAGCACGAACACCGTTCTTCGGACTGAGCACGACATAAACTTTTTCCTTACGTCCGTATTGCCGTGTTTTGAATTTGGTAAAATAGCAAAAGCGATCATCAAAAAAAGCATTGCTGCTCGCGCGGCTTGCAACAGAATTCGATGCGGAGAGGACGGCTGGCATTTGTGGCAAGTAAAATCCGGGGAACTGTAGTGCATGTCAATTCGGACGGCGATTTGATCACCGACATTGCCGAGGAGCAATTGGTTGGCGTTGGCCGGACAACCGACACCAAGATTGTGGTAGACGGTGAACATGAGACCTACGGCCTGTTCGATTCCAGCCACGATCAACCCTCGATGACCCTAATCGCCATTATCGAGCCAAAACAAACGCTTCGTCTTCATCTCGTATCGGACTCAGCAGCTATGATGTTAGGCGTTACCAAAGGCGCAAAGGTCGAAGTACGATGGTAGTCCTACCTATTTATTTCTGTTTCCCAACAACAAACCACGGACGAGAAAAACATGACTCAAACAACTTCCAGTTTGAAATTTAGTTCGCTAGGACTTCGCGCAGCAATTATCGTTAGCACGCTGATGCTACTGGGTTTCGTCGTCTTGCCCTATTGTTTTGCCCAAGAAAAGCCTTCCAAAATGCTTCGACACATTGTGATGTTCCAATTCAAAGAGGCCAGCAGCAAGGAGGACATTCAAAAAGTCGTTGACGCGTTTCGTTCGCTAAAAAAATCCATTCCACAGGTTGCAGCTTTCGAATATGGAACCGACAACAGCCCAGAGGGTCTTTCGAATGGCTTTACGCATTGCTTCCTCGTGACGTTCAAAACGGAAGCAGACCGAGAGGTTTATTTGCCACACCCCAAGCACAAAGAGTTCGTCGAAGTTCTTAAGCCTCACCTCGATAAAGTGCAAGTGATCGACTATTGGGCTTCGGAATGAATCGATGGGTCGTGTCGATCGCCAAAATGCAATTGGACAACACGAATACGGGAATGAACCAAAATCCAATATTTTTGGCAATCCTCGCTGATCGCTAGGAACCTGGTTGCGACGCTTCGCCTGGGCTGTGCGACAGATAGCAGTTTCGATATTTCTTTCTCGCGCAGCCCAGGCAGGGCATCCAGAGCATTGCATTCCCAGGCGAAGCCAGGGAACGAGAATGTCGAATACTTGCGGCACCTAGTATTAACTCGACTTCGTCACGTTAGTTCCGGCCCGTGCCGCTCGTATTGAGTCGATTACTGCTAAGGGGCCGTACATTTGCAATTGAGTTCGATTATCATTTATTAAGATTAAAGGACACTTCTAAGCCAGCAACGTCCGAAGGTTGCGGCACCTAAGCGTTCCTGAAAAGCCTTTGCCTGTCTTTCTGATTCCTATCTCGAAAGGATTTAACAATGTCGGTATCTCGTCAAACAAAACGCCGTGGTTTTCTGCAGGGAGTCGCCGTAGCGGGGACTGCAACTATTTTAAGCCCCTCGATGAACCGGGCTTTCGGCTACCAGTCACCTAACGATCGGCCGGTTTTTGCCACTATCGGCCTGCGAAACCAGGGCTGGGAGATCACGAACAAGTCATTTAAGTTCGCTGATTTCGCCGCATTCGCCGATGTCGATTCCAACGTCCTCGGATCCAATGTCGAGAAGGCGGAAAAGGCACAGAAAAAGAAACCGGACGCCTACAAGGACTATCGAAAGATCTTGGATCGAAAAGACATTGATGCCGTCATGATCGCCACGCCGGACCATTGGCATACCAAGATCGCGGTAGAAGCCATGTACGCCGGCAAAGATGTCTACTGTGAGAAGCCGCTCACGCTGACGATTGCCGAAGGCAAGTTGATCGAGAAGGTCGTCAAGGAAACCGGCCGTGTCTTTCAGGTTGGCACCATGCAGAGAACGGAATCGGATCAGCGGTTCCTGCAGGCCATCGCTTTGGTCAAAAACGGGCGCATCGGCACCGTTCAAAAGGTGACATGCGGTATCAACGGCATGGAATCTTCGCCTGTGATTCCAGTTGTTCCCGTTCCTCAGGAACTGGACTGGGAACTCTGGCTCGGCCCTGCACCGAAAGTGGATTATCGAGCACTCCCCGAAATGCGAAAGGGATACGGTGGTGGCGTGCCGCTTTTCAGCAATTGCCACTACGCCTTCCGAAACTGGCACGAATACTCCGGTGGGAAATTGACCGACTGGGGCGCTCACCACGTCGACATCGCTTGCTGGGCTCTCGGTGCCAGCAACACAGGCCCGAGCAAAGTGACCCCAGTCGAATTCAAGTTGCCGGTCGAATACAAGAATGGGCACCCGTTGGTTCAGGATCAGTACAACGCGGCCACGGACTTTAAAATCAAAGTCGACATGCCAAATAAAGTCGAAATGATCATCACGAGTGAGGGGGACAATGGCATTCTCTTCGAAGGCACCGAAGGTCGGTTCTTTGTTAATCGAGGCAAGATTTCAGGCAAGCCCGTGGAGGACCTGAAGGACAAACCTCTGCCTGAAGGAGCCATCGAAACCGTCTACGGTGGAAAAGTCAGCGAGAACCACACCGCCAACTTCATCGAAGGCATCAAGTCTCGCAAGCAACCTATCTCCGACGTCTGGTCGCACAACCGCATGCTCGAAATCTGCCACCTCTCCAACATCGCTATGCGACTGAACCGCGAACTCAACTGGGACCAAACCAAACGAGAAATCATCGGTGACTCGCAGGCAAATTCGTTCCTCGCCCGCGAAAATCGCAAAGGTTACGAAATCAACATGTAAGTCGCGACCCAATTGTATTTCGTGGGTCACTCTTGTGGCTGGACATGCCCCAGGCTTCACGCCAGGGGTTATGACCATCCGTTCTAGACTAGAGGGATGGTAAAAATCCCCCGAGTAAAACTCGAGTAAAACTCGGCGGTATTTCCTCATGCAGTTCCTACGGCTTCGGTTTGACGATCAACTCTCCGTTCATCACCATCCAGTGTCCTGGAAAGGTGCAAAGATACGGGTAGCGTCCAGGCTCATTCGGGACCCGGAAGTAGATAGCTCCCTCCCCTTTCGGCTCCACAATATCCGTGTAGCAGACTACGTCTTGACTATCCGGGACATAATGACGAAGAAAGGCATCTGGATCATTTACCAATCGGTTGGTAAGGTCCCCAATTTTCTCAAGGCTCCCCGGCTTGATGAGCGCCCAATTGTGAGGCACAACATCCGGATTTCCAAACGTCAGCTTAATGATCTCGTCAGCCGTCGCCTCTAGCGTACGTGTGGAAAATTGCAAATTTTCGCGGGACTCGATTCGCACCATTCGCGCATCGGGAAGTCTCGTTCGCCATGGGTTTGGAACGCTCCGCTTGAGCCACTCTATGTCTCGAATCATCGGATGAGCAAGCATCGCTTTGCCCTTACGAGCCTGGTAGTTTGGAATATCAACTCGGTCCGTGTCCATCGCATTCACCGTTGCAAACAGCTCCTGTGGATCAGCACTATTGTCGATTTGAACTCGCAAATGCAATTGACTACAAAGTTGCAAGTCGGGGATCTCTAGAAATAGTGTCTGTCCCTGGTCCATGACATGCGACGAGGAAATGGGCAAGCAATCGTGGCCGATCATGGGGGAATGCAAAACCGAATACTCTTTGGAACCATAGCCAGGCGAATAACGATAGTTCCAGCACTGAGCAAAATGCGCGAGCGGATTTCCCACGTCCTCGGATTGGATC
>JBBRJI010000399.1:0-5916 GCA_038219625.1 Pirellulales bacterium
CATGTCCACCCTCGACGCTGGCGTGGTAACCCCGAAAGCTGTAAAGTCGCTAGCGAAGCTTACAATCCCCACACGCTCCTCCAAATTATTGCCGTTGAGTTCGTCGATAAACATATCGAAGGCGGTGTCCAATGCCCGCCACCGACTGTCCGAATACGGTGGCACCGGAGCTCTAGGGTCCGAAAGGGACAGTCCAGCGGCGCTGCTATCCACGCGTAGTTTCATGGAACTGGAACGATCCAACACAAAGCAGATGTCAACCATTTTGAACGATGCGGTGGCAAATTGCCCAAGGTTCGCCTCATTCACTCCAAACATCGAACCGAAGAGCATATTCAGTGGACCGGCCGAAGATCCACTCGAGCGGTTGGAATTGACTCGAACCGCGTTCGGCGCCGTTTTCTTTTTCGTGCCTGCTTTGAAAACGCCTTTTCTGAATGTGCCAAACTGGATATCGCCGCTCTGGAGCGAGAAGGGACCGCCACCCACCTTGTACTTTGCAGCAATCTCCAGTCCTTTGGCAATCGACGCATCCTGTGAGTCTGTCCGAAGCATCTCATTGGAAACAGAACGAGCTACATTGTCTGCCGCAGCCCGCAGCTCCAAGCTGGCCAATCGCAGCCGAGCATGGTCAATTGCAATGCCACCCGCCACCAAAATCACTAGAAGCAGGACACCCACCAACGGTGCAATTGCACCTGTTCGTCGACTTGCAAGTTGAGCGGTTTTTCTCGCGGATGGAATCCTAATTATTCGATTCATGTTATTTGATCTTTGTTATTTGGTTTCTTCTATCTTCTATCTTCTATCTTCTATCTTCTATTTGCGATTTGCGATTTGCGATTTGCGATCTGCGATTCATCGCTTGTGGCTCAACCCTCAACCCCTATCGAAAAATCCATTGCTGAACTTCGACGTTCCCCGAAGTGGGAATGATTTTTGGCCCTGTTAGATTGGTCGAAAAGGGCGCTCGGACTCGAATCGAAAACTCCGTACCCATGGAGGCTTTATCCAAGACCCCAGCGGGGAGGATCTCAATCGTCGCGCCGGTAACGCCGCGCGTCGTCAGGATGGACTCGATTGCATCGTGAACGGATGATTCTGTGGCACTCAATTGCGATAATTGTTGCATGCCGATATAGCATGCGGAGGTTACCTTCTGACGCAAGAAAATCATGTTGACAAACTGGATCATCGCCACAACAAAGAGCACGATCAGCGGCAGTGTGACCGCTGTTTCAACGACAGCGATGCCTGAACGGTGCCCAGGTACTCGACGACGATGTTTGTTCGACTGCGTGCCAGCCATTGATCCTTCCCCTTGTACAGTCAACTTAGGTCTTTTCGTTTTCCTGCTGCCTCAATCGTTCAAAATCTTTGGTGAGTCAGACATTGAAAAAATCTAGGTTGCGACCGGACATGCTGCGTTGAATTGGCAAGTATTTTTGCTTACTCAATCTGACGGCCGTGCCGTTGGCGAGAATTATCCGGATTGAAACGCGTTTCCGGTGGGTTGAGTGACTTCACCCTCCCTCCGGGAGGGTCGAGCGAGGGGAGGGGAGGGGATGGTAGGGTAGAACTCAGTCTGCCGCTCGCCTAAATGGATCGATTCAAGTCCAGGAGCCCATTGAAATTGAGTATACTTTGCTTAACCCGAAGGCAAACATTGTCGCCTTTTGCTCCGCAAAAGTGCTTTCACTTAACGCACTTTCGCAGAGCGAAAGGCGACAATAAACGAATTTTCTGTTCCAAACGTGGGAGTCGATCGTGAACCATTTGACACGTCGTGATTTTCAACAACAAGCCATAGGCTCGTTGTTGACTTGGTCGTTGCTGGAGACCCTCTTTAAGCGAGATGCGTTTGCTCAAGAAGTCAAGCCGATTGCTGCAAAGTGGTTGGCGGAACTGAATTCTTGGAGTCTAGACTTGAAAGGCAAAAAGCTGGAGCAACTCCAATGGCAAGAGAAGGTGGAGCAACTTTACGCTACCGTCGATTTGCCAGACTTGTTGAGGTTCTTGGATTTCGACAAGCTCGCAAAAGGTGTGAGTCCGAAAGAGAGAGGCGAATTAAGCTTGAAGGCGACACTTCCCAAGGTGGAAGGGCTTCCGACCGAATTGGTCTTTGGCCACCAGATTTTCGCGTTGAACAAGGACCGGTCCGTGGTTCCTCACGGTCACGACAACATGGCTACTGCCTTTCTGATTTTGAAGGGGGACTTTCACGGTCGACATTACGATCGCATTGAGGATTCAAAAGACCATATGATCATTACGCCGACCATCGATCGGGACTTCGGTCCAGGTGGTTGTTCCACGGTGACCGACACGAAAGACAACGTCCACTGGTTCAAAGCCAAATCGGACCAGGCGTTTATCTTCAACATACACGTGATGAGCGTGAAGCCCGGGAAAACCGGTCGCGTTTACATCGATCCCAACGGTGAAAAGATTGCAGGTGGCCGCATCAAGGCCCGCAAGATCGATCATAAAGAGGCCGAGCGGCTTTATGGATAAGAACTCTCACTCCTGAAGGCAATAGAGTTTGGTCCAACTCCGAAGGAACAATTGGTTCCCAACGGCGACGGGTGACGCGTCAATGGCGTCTTGCAGCGAATTGACCGATACGACATCCAGGTTTTCGTTATCCTTGAGGACCACGGTGGTCCCTTCGCGGCCAGTAAAATAGAGGTGTCCGTTGGCTACCACGGCCGATGAGTAAAGCGAGCCCACGCCGGTCAGTCGCTTTGGATCAAACAGAACTTTCCCGGTTCTCGCATCGACGCAACTAAGAATGTCTTGATTGCCGGCGGTGAAGAACAAGCGATTGCCACTTAGGATTGGGGATGGAACGTACGGCGTGCCTTTGTTGAGGCTCCATTTCAGCAGGCCCTTGTCGGTGATGTCCCCTTTGGAATCTAGCGGAATAGCGTTGACGCAGGCCGCTCGATAGCCGCTCATGCAGATCGCAGTGTCCTCAAAGCGAAGCGGAGACGGAATGGCATTGGTGGTCTGACCACCGCAGGCCCAGAGTTGTTCACCCGTCTTCGCATCGTACGCTCGACTCCGATTCGTTCCATTGACGACCACGATCGACTTGCCGTTGAACAGGGTGACGAGGGGCGTGTTCCAAGAGGTCACTTCATCAGGTCGGTCCACTTTCCAAACTTGCTTGCCGGTTCGTTTATCCAGCGCGGTAATGAACGAACTCTCCTCCTGATCCCAATTGATGATTAACAAGTCGCCGGCGAGAACGGGTGTAACGGCCTCTCCCCATCCAAACCGAGTTCGCATATCACCCAAATCGACTTGCCAAATCAAATCGCCATCCAGTGAGTAACAAAAGAATCCTCGTGAGCCGAACGAGACAATCAATCGTTCGCCATCGGTGATTGGCGATCCCGCCGCATAAGTGTTTGTTTCATGCTTGCCTTCGTGCGGGACTTGTTCTGTCGCCATCTTTTGCCACTTTTGTTTGCCGGAATCTCGATCGAAACTGGTGACGAGGAAGCGGTAAAAGAACTCGTCGGGTTTTGTTTTAGCGCGTTCATCATTGTTGACAGGTGCAGGACTTTTTCGCGATGTCTTTTCGGCCGAAGCGACGAAGATTTGATCACCCCAAACTATGGGCGTCGCAGTTCCTTCACCCGGCAGGCTGACGATCCACTTGACGTTGTTTTTGACATCCCATTTCAACGGTGGTTTCGCGCTCGGGCTGGCGATTCCGTCCGCCGTTGGACCTCGCCATTGCGGCCAGTTTTCACTAGCGTCTGCGAAACCGACTTGAACGGGGCAGGAAGTTAATACAGCCCATGCCGCCAGCGGTAGTATTGTCAAAAATGGATGCGAATACATACGAATTTGTCCGTTGTTGGTTGCGGAGTCTACGGAGGGTGACCTCATTGTAGCTGAATTCGTAAGAATTCGGGAATGCACTGAATTCGCACGAATTCAGCGGCGAGGAGAAGTCGTTTGTCGTACGAGCCCAATGGCGGTCAGCTTCGAATTGCTGACCTCAACTTCGCCGAACTGGAACGCGAGTTGGATCTGATTTCCAATGCTGACGGTCGGACAACGTCGCGAGTGATGGAACTGTACAACCCCTTCTGAAAACCTTCCTTGAACGAGGCTTTGACTCGTCGATCTTCCCCGGAATGGAAGGTTAGGATCGCTATTCGCCCCCCCTTTTTCATGTAGAAAGGAAGCTGCTTCAGGAACATGTCCAGGCAACGAAACTCCTCGTTGACAGCGATGCGAAGCGATTGGAAAACACGTCGTATCGCCAAGCCCGCTTCGCCAGTCGTTTGTCCTGGAACCGCCGATCGAACCGCACTAACCAAAGCGAATGTCGTCTCGAGTGGCGTCTTGGCATGGGCGATGAGAATCGCTTTGGCAATCCTCTCCGCGTTCGGTTCGTCCGAGTTTTGAATCAAAATCGCCCGCAGGTTGGCACAATCCAGGGTTGACAACAAGTCGGACGCCGACAATCCTCGACCTGGGTTCATACGCATGTCGAGTGGGCCGTCCACTTTGAAGCTGAAGCCACGCATTGGATCATCGAGTTGCATTGATGACACCCCGAGGTCAGCCAGCAATGCGTCCACGCCATCGGCCGCTTCTACGGCTAAAAACTGAGCGACGCCCGAAAAATTCATGCGTCGCAGTACAATCGAAGCCTCAGGGGCTCCTTGGGCTCGAAGCCGCACCTCGGTTTTCGGAAGTTCGATAGGGTCTGCATCCACACCGAGCAAACGACCTCCCGGCTGAACGGCAGCGAGCAATTCACAAGCGTGCCCGCCATACCCCAATGTGCAATCTACTACGACATTGCCCGGTTTCAACGCAAGGGCGGTCAGGATTTCGGCAACCATGATCGGGCGGTGCATTCCCGCTGGCGTCTTGCCACTACTGATAATTTTAGCGATGTCGTCGGGATAATTATCAGGCTGATGCTCTTTGTACTTATCGACGAAGCTGCGCGGATTTCGACCCGTATAGCGATGGCGGCGCGGCGATTTTTGCGGGGCCTCATCCATCTATTGCCCCTTGGTTATCGTTTTAAGCAATCGAAAGAATCCTCGCTTGCGGTCGCTGCCAATCGTCCAGTCAACCGGCACACTCTGGTACCCATCCGCAAAGGTCTCGTCCTTCATTCGAAAGTCAAAGTAACCCCATGATGCGTACTCATCGATAGCAGCGATGAAGTTGTTTTCAGGTTTGTCGAATTGGAAGTGATCGTCTTCGTTGAACAGGATGGGCATCTTGCGATATCCCTCCACGTGTCGCGTTTCCTTGACCATTTCTCCTTGCAAGTTGAGCGTCACTGCGAGGAGTCCGTGCTCATGCCATGCCGGCATAGCGTCCAAAAATTCTCGAGTGTTGCGATCCGCATCCCAAACTTGGGTGTCGGCATAAGCCCATTGCTGGCGAGTTTCGGGATTTAGGTCGTCGAAGTTGGATTGCACCATCCTGCGGTTCATGAGCAAACCTTCGATTTTCTTTCCGTTCCAAACTCGGCCCGCATACGTGGGCTGGCCATTGATCCAGAATTGGTCGCCATGGATAGTTACGCTAGATTCTGCGAAGCGAATGCGAGCAAGGCAGCAACCAACAATGTTCTAACCATTTTGGAGTTTCGAGATGTGAGAGAGGATGAAAGCAAGGATGTCGAGTAGACTGGTAGATTGTAATCGGTTTGGATGGTTTGCAGAACCGATCTAACCAGAAGAAGCCACGCGAAAAAACAGATGACTAAATCCACTCGGCCCTGGAACAAATGGAATGTGGGACGAATTCCGTCACCCATACAATCATGGGGACGCGAGCACTATATTCCGCTGAAAACTCATGAGTTGATTGCCCATCTGACTGGCATCGATCCGTACGATGAACAACGTACGCAGGCCTTAGGCAGGCTCT
>JBBRJI010000400.1:0-5904 GCA_038219625.1 Pirellulales bacterium
CGCACTCAGCCCACGCGCTAGGTTCCAAATGATCTCTGAGTTTTTTGCACTCGATAAAAATCCGGTGTACAGATGCTTGTAACTCGTTCGATTCCGTAGTTGTCGCCCTCATGTTGGACACAACGTCGCGGACGAACGCTAATTTCGTGTCGGGCAAGGCCTCATGGGGCAGGTCAAAACGCCGCCTTGCCAATCCCGATTCTTTGTCATTTCCAATCCACTGAACGTGCGTAGATACCGAAGCCATAGTTTAGTTTCTCCGATCCAATCTCAAACAAAAATGCTATATCGAACCAATAAGTAAGTTTGAGAGGCTGGGCGGAAGGGCCTCGTCTTGCTGTTGAAAGATCATACCTGTCGCGACTTGAAACGAAGTCAAAAAATGCGAGAACGCAATGCAATTAGATTCCGTAGATCCGCACAATTGGGATCTTCGATCGTCCTTAACAGGAAGTGAATAAAAACAAATTGTTTCTCCTTTCCGCGACCGGAACTACAACGCATAATCCAAACGGCATAAAGCAGAAAGTCTCGCTTTGTGCTACAGGAAATGTGGATAAGCACATGCCCACAAACCCTCTTTGGTGGGTGCCGAGTACCTCCATTCGCGTTGTCGGTTGCCTACCTTGCATGCACCAATCTTAAAAGCTTACTCGAAGGACGAGCCGCCGAAAGGTGGGCGGACTCCTTCTAGTTCGATTTCGGTTTCCGATTGGCTTCTATCCATCAGCGATGCTTCGCAGAGGCTCTTAGCATGGTTGCAACTCTCGAAGGATCTCCTTGCGGATCTGCAAACGCGACATGAATCGGGGGCCGTGATTTCGGAACTGCGCGAGGATACGATTCGCATCCTTTTGCCGGAGCGCAAGGCCGTACTCGTCAGCAGTGCCAATGCGTCGACTGCCAAATCGAATGGGTTTACAGCGTCGGTATCGCATTCATTGGCGCAGGCTGTATTTCTTGCGCCGGAACAATCAGGAGTGCTGCAACGTCCTGTCGGTCCCTACACGGACTTATACAGCTTAGGAGTTCTTCTTTATCGAGGGGTAAGCGGAAAGAACCCGATCGCGGCTTCTAACTTGAACGAGCTAATGCTTGGGCAAATGACGACTTCGGCGACCAGTTTGCGGTGGATCGGAAACCCTATCCCACGTTGCATTGATGAATTCATCCTGCGATTGTTGAAACGCGAACCTCGCGATCGATACCAGTCCGCAAGAGCCGCATTGGACGATTTGCAAGCCATCGTGAATTTGCTGGAGCATGGGAAACTAGATTCGGTTGTACTGGGTTGTACGGACCGACGGGAACGACTGTGCGAACCTTCGCTCGTGGGTCGAAACGCGTGGTTGCTTCGTTTTGTTCAGGATGTTTCCAACGTTCAATCACCTGTCCGGCGTTGGCTGATTCTGTCGAAACCAGGTGAAGGCAAAACGCGACTATTGTGCGAATTTGCAAAAGAGGCCATGGCTCGCGGTGCGTTGGTCTTGCGCATGACGGGGATCGATAGTGAAAACTCTCGCCCCCTCGAAGCATTTGGTTCGATCAGCCGAGATTTGGAGGAGCATTCCAAATCGAATCCGGAATTGATTCACAACTTGATGGTCGGCTTGGCCCAGCACGAGGAAAGCATTCGCCCGCTGCTTCCGTGGCTCTTTCCCTCTCCAGCGAAAGTAACAAACGTCGGGCCTGAAAAATTTGCTGGCCAACGCTTGAAACGAGCCGTCGAGTCGTTGCTGGACCTATTAAATTCCCAACCCCGTCGTATCGTGATGTTGGTCGACAACGTCGATTCGGTCGACGAACTATCGAGAGACTTGCTGACGGGCTGGCTGCAAAGCAGAAAAGTCGGGCAGGATGATTCGCTGATGTTAGTTGCGACAGGCTCCTCGACCAACGCCAACCTCCTTCAGAGTGCGCTGGAGCAGATCCCGGAAATCCTGCAACCTCTATCGCCCGAAGATATCACTGCCCTTCTCAATTCGACGATCGGCCAGTTTCCAAAGGAAGCTTTGGAAATGACAGCGAATGCCTCGAACGGAAACCCATTCGTCGCGATCTCGTTGCTTCAGGGAATGATCGAATCGGGGAGTGTTCTTTTTCGCGAAGGCACTTGGTCCATTCGCTCCGGCGCCCCCCTCACGCTTCAAAGCCACGGCCAAGGTTCGACGGCAATAACGACACGTACCGTCGGACTGCCGGATACCGTAATAAAAATACTACAGTCAGGGGCCGTCCTGGGCAAAAGCTTCCAATTTCACGAAGCGCAAATGCTTTCCAACGTCGACAGGAACCTGGCTCACGAAGCGATCGAGTTGGCTGTGCAGCGGCAATTGGTTTGGTCGGATAGCCATCAACGCCAAATGGGGTTTGTTCACGATGATGTTCGACAGATGTTCTTGGGCCAGCTCAGTTCTGATTCAAGGAACAGGTTACATCTGGAAGCAGCAAGACTGATCGGCCAAGGGGATTCAAAACGCACTTACGAGCTTGCATACCACTTCGACGCCGCTGGATGCAGAGACGAAGCCATCGATTTCGCAACTTTGGCAGCTAAACACGCTCAGCACCAATATGCAAACGACTTGGCTATCCGTTACTATCGGATCGCGCAAAAATGGATTCCAGGCTCGGATCGTAACCGTCGTCGACAGATATTGGAGAGCTTAGGCGAAGTTTTCTTGAGCACAGGCGACTACGAAGCGGCCGGGTCCGCCTTCGCCGAATCGCTTACGCTCGCCGATCAAGCGATCGACCGCACGCAGCTTGCAGGCAGGTTGGGAGACGTCGAGTTCAAACGTGGACGCATGAGCCAAGCCGCAGAGCAGTACACGGCGGCTCTTGAATTAAGCGGAATTCGAGTCCCACGCACCGCCGCAAAAATGATGCAGGGTTTGTTAATACAGTCCCTTATACAAGGCCGTCATTCCATCTTCGGATTACCGCGAAATCGCAAAGCGGCGGCCGTTATACAACGCTTGAGATGGACCCTCTTTAGCCGCTTGGCCCACACCTATTGGTTTAGCCGTGGAGCCGTTTGGACATTGTTCGCACACCTCTCCGGCATGAACGACGCCGAACAGTATCTGGATACACCGGAACTGGCCAAGAGTTATTCCGAACATGCCCCGGTCTGTAGCTTGCTTGGGTGCTTTCGACGTGCAGAAGTGTATTCGAGGCGATCACTGAAAATTCGGTGCGATCAAAAGGATCTTTGGGGACAGGGCCAGACTCTCTCCTACACCAGCGTAGTGCAATTGGCCGCAACCAACTTCCAATCATGTATCGACTTTGCTTCGGAAGGCATCGAGTTGCTAGAGAAAACCGGCGACGCTTGGGAAACCAATATGGCTCGCTATCAACGCGCCAATGCGTTTTATCGCGCTGGTCGTTTTCGAGAAGCGGCCAACGATGCAAAACGAATCCACGATTCCGGCGTCGAAATTGGAGATGATCAAGCTGCGGGCATAAGCTTGGATGTTTGGATGCGTTCCGCACCCCACCAAGTCCCGCCTGAAATTGTGGCAAAACAAGCAAGAATTCACCGAACGGATGCTCAAAGCCACGCTCAGACACATCTCGCTTTGGCTATCGTTCAGATTCGTAGCGATCAGCTCCGTGAGGCGGAGGAAACACTACGCAATGCCATTGCAATTTGCAAGCAAGCACGCCACCTGAACACGTACATCAGTCCCTGTTATGCGTGGCTTGCGACTACGCTTCGGAAAACCGCAAGCACCACCCCCCGTTTTCAGGTTAGGCTTTTTCAGAGCCGCGTTGCTCAAGCTGGACGGGCAGCCAAGATTGCGTACAAGATAGCTCAGAAATTTCCTGCGGACCTTCCCCAGGTCCTCCGAGAGTCAGCCCTGATCGAATCGCTGATGGGAAAAACGTCTTCGGCCGCGAAATTGTTTCGGAAAAGTGTCCGAATCGCAGAACAACTGCAAAGTCCAATGCAGGTCTGGGAGTCTCTTACATGCTTAAGCGAATTAGCTAGAGATCTGGCCGACAATCGCCTGCAATTGACGGTCGCTGAAACCGCGCGAATTGCATGGCTGAATGAGAACTTGGCGGATTCCATTCGCTGCATTGAGGGAAGCAGCACATCTCAGGCAACGCTCTCGCTGGCTGATCGATTTGACACGTTGTTGGCAGACGGGCGTCGAATCACAAGGTCACTTGACAAGCGTGATATCTTCCGCGAAGGCTGCTTGGCAGCCCAGCACCTTCTGAGAGGACAGGTCATTGTCATTCTCTCTCAAGAAGCCTCCGGACAGAAATGGACGGTATCCAACAAAATCGCCACGGACCTTGTCACCTCCACTCAAATGGACTGCATGGCCCGAGACAATAGCTTCATCGACCGAATCGGACATGAGGGCGTAACGCGCGTCATGCCATGGGACGACCGAGATCGCTTTACCAAAGGAAGTCTCCTCGCCACACCGATTCGAATTCGTGATTCCATCGTCGCGTACCTTGTCGTTGGACACACCGAACTGGAAAACCTATTTGGGAACGAGGAGTTAAAGGTAGCGGAATTCATCGCCACTTTGACCGGTGCCGCTCTAGAGAATGCAGAAGGGTTTAGCGAATTGCAGGAGCTGAATTCCACCTTGGAACAGCGAGTGGAGGAACGCACCGCCGCGGCCGAGCTCCGCTCAGCCGAACTGATCTTAAGCAATGAAGCGCTCCGTGAGACCGAAGAACAACTTCGCGACGCGATCGAAGTCGCCAATGCAGCTAGTCAGGCCAAGAGCCGGTTCTTGGCAACCATGAGTCATGAGGTCCGAACCCCCCTCAACGGCATCTTGGGGATGACGCAACTTGCCTTAGCCAACAATTCCAACCCACAACTCACCAGCTACCTGAACACCATCCAACGCTCAGGTGTTTCGCTGCTCCGTCTGCTGAACGACATCCTCGATTTCTCTAAGATCGAAGCAGGAAAAATGACCGTCGAATCGATCGTATTCGATCCGCGGGAAGTATTCATGGATGCCATTGGACTTCTCTCTATTCCCGCTTGGCAAAAGGGCATTGAGATCGCAGCCTATTTCCCTCCAAACATGCCGTGCAACATGCTCGGGGATCCAATGAAGCTACGACAAATCATCCTCAACCTCCTCGGAAACGCGATCAAGTTTACATCCGAAGGGCATGTGGAAATGCGAGTCGAAATCGCTTTCGGAGAATCGCCGAAGTGGAAAATCCGTGTCATCGACACGGGGACCGGAATTCCTGCGGACAAACAACAATCGATCTTTGAATCGTTCTCGCAAGCCGACAACAGCACAACGCGGCGATTCGGTGGTACCGGGCTTGGGCTCTCCATTTCAACGGAACTCGTTCGATTGATGAACGGCGTAATCGAAGTCACCAGCCAAGTAGACGTCGGAAGCGAGTTTACGATCGTATTGCCCTTCAACGTGGAGACACTGCCGTCACAACCACTTGAAAAGCCGGTCAGGCGTTTTTCTGGTCAAAAATTCCTGCTTGTCGATCCATGCAGTGCCGCTAGGCGATGCTTGGAACAGACCATTGCCGACTACGGTGGATTCGCTATCAGTTTTGATACGTGGTTTGACATGCCCTTGCTGGACAGACCTGAACTGGAACTCTTTGATGGCGTGATCGCAGCCGGCATCGAGGCTGCCGATCTGCTCGACCAAGCGTCCGAGCTTGGCATTCGCAACTGGTTGGCACAAGGCCCAGACGCATCGCAACATGCGAATCGCAATTATCTAATCAAGCCTTGTATCGGCAATGAATGGATCATGGCGATGGAACTGGTGTTTTCCAAATCAGAGCCAAACACGAACGCCAGATCATGTAGGAACTTGACGCCACCCAAGTACGATTCCGAACCCAACAAACGCTCCAACCTTGATCAACACTTAAAGA
>JBBRJI010000401.1:0-5870 GCA_038219625.1 Pirellulales bacterium
CGCGTTCTTGCGATCGGCCAGCGAAATCCCTAGCCTCGCTGCAATCGCAGAATGTACTGGAACGTACTTGGGATCGTCACTTTTCCGTTCCACCAACAGGAGTTGTTCGTTGGTGAGCCGCTTCAATTGATACTCAACGACCTTCGGACTCTTGTCCAAGAAGATCTTGGGAGCTTCCACTTTGTGAGAATCATGACCGCCATGATTGTGCTGGGCCATCACGGATAGACTTGTCCATGACACAGCGATCACTAGGCTCGTGGCCTGCTTCAAAATCCAACGCATTATGGTTGACTCTCGAACAGCCGAATAGTCTCATCCAGCGTGTATTGCAACTCGTCGTCTAAGTCGTAGTTCAAGACATCTAAGACCGCTTCCTGCATGTCCGTTCCCTTAAGATAACTGCATGCACGAACCGCTTCGATTCGAACTCGTCCATGCTTGTCATTGAGTTGCGCTTTCATCAGGGAGTTGACCTCGGGAATTTGATCGCGCCAATAGCAGAGCACGCGAGTTGCAGCGGCCCGGGCTCTCGGCTCGGAACACCTAAGCAATTCACGCAGCAGGGTCTCTTCGATAACATTGTGAGTTTGATAGAGCCATAACCCCTCCAATCGCAAATGAATTGAGTCGGAATCGGTCGCCGGGATTTTCCTAAGCCAAGTCTTAAGACCATCCACGACATCTTTAGTCGGACGAGCCGCCAATTCTCTTCGCACCCGATAGCGAGTTCTGTCTTCTGGTTCTTTCATGAGTTCCAGCAGCGAAGCGATCGAAGCCTTATCGATCTGCGGTGCCTTCACGACGGGGCGATCTTTGGCAGCAACTCGCCAGATTCGACCGTGGGAATGATCCCGATATGGCTCGCGAAGATTATGTTGCAAGTGACCGATGAGGGCGTTGTGCCAATCGATGATGTAGAGAGCTCCGTCAGGCCCAAATTGCAGATCAACAGGCCGAAAATTTCCATCTTCGCAATAGACCAGAGGAGTGACCTCTTTTCCTTCGAAGCCTGAGTCCTTGTCGGCCATCGTATGCTGAAGAACACTTCGATCACCGATAACATTGTTGATCAAAAAGTTCCCTTGGTCTTTTTCAAAGAATTGACGGCTCGAAACAATTTCGCAACCGGATGAGGGACGGGTCCGCTTTTCGATAAAGTGCCGAGGTTCTTTTTCTATCTTGGAGCCAGGATTATCGTGTCCCTTGGCTTGCGATCCCCCCGGATGTTTGTCTGGATAGATGGACTTGCCCGAAATAGGTGTTGCCCAATAGTTGTAACCAGGGGAAGCGTCCGCGATGAAGTTTTGGCCCCATTTGTCAAAAACGTGGCCCCATGGATTGGCAAACGAAAGCGACGAATGTACTTCCATTCGTTCGGTTCTTGGATCGTAGCGCCAAACGCCCGCTTCCGAGAGTCGCTGCAAGCCATAGGGGGACTCTACTTGCGATTGCTTGAACGTGCCTTCATTGAAGTAGAGGGCTCCGTCGGGTCCCCATTCAAAAGCGGCCAAACCGTGATGCGAATCCGCCGTATCAAATCCGAAGAGTTTGCGAACGCGAGTATCCGCTTTGTCATCGCCGTCGGTGTCTTTCAAGAATAGGATGTCCGGCTGTTCAGCAACGTAGGCACCTCCATGCCCTAGTTCAAAGCCCGTCGGCTGGTGAAGTCCATCAGCAAAGACTTTGCATCGATCCGCGCGACCGTCTCCGTTGTCGTCTTCGAGGATCAAGATCTTGTCGTCGAGTTTCGTTTTGGGTTTCCACTGAGGGTAGCTGGGCATCGTCGAGACCCACATCCTCCCTTTCGAATCGAAGTTCATTGCTACGGGCTTGGCGAGATCCGGGAACATCTCTTCCGAAGCGACCAACGTTATCTCGTAGCCTGGAGCCATCTTAAACTTCGATTGCTGCTCGTCTGCCGTCAGGTAGTCTAGGGAGCCCAGCTTTCCGGCCTTGCGATTGGGATCCTTATCATTCACCCCTACGTTCGACTTGGGCTCGATAAATGGGAGGGTGTTCGAGTCGTCGATACTATCGGGGACGGGCTGTCCTTGAGCAATCCTAGAGATGCGAGCATCGCGATTGGCACACATCTGATCGAGGATCTCTCGCTCACGCTCCATGACTTCGCGATTGCGGTAGGTTCCATCGGATCCCGCTTCGCCACGCTTGCCGTAAATCGAGTATCCGTTAACTGCCCGATAGCGATGCCACCAATGAAAGTTCTTGTCATCAATAGCAGCGAGCAGCGTTGGATTCTCGTTCCGTTTTTTCGCAGTAGGGCCAAACAATCGGTCATTGAGAATCGTCGCGAGAGCCGCGTATCCATCTTTGTTCAAGTGTGAGCCGTTACTCGTCAGTCGAGCGTCTGTTTGATCGAAGAGCTTCAATGTGGGTGCGAAGAGGTCGACGTAGCCAACTTTGGCCTCGTTGCAGACATCGCGTAGCGCAGCAGCATAGGCGGCAATGTCGGTATTGTGTTGTTCCCCGTTTGGAAGGTTTTTGTCGTGAGTGTTTTCAAAAGCGATGGGCGAAACAAACACGATGCGAGGCTTGCCATTGCCTGAATAGTCTTGTTGCTTCGTGTGAGAGATCAATTCGCGAATTTCTTTGGTGAACGCGTCCAATCCGGTAGGACCTGCGAACGATTCGTTGAATCCGAAAAAGAAGAGGACGACTGAGGCCTTGGAGTGAGCAAGATGCACGTCAGGTTCGCCAAAATTCATCGATCGAATCCGTGTCACCGGTTCATCGCCCGGGAAACACAAATTGCGGACCGAAAGTTCCATGTCTGGAAAACGCTGGTAGAGGTCGCGTTCCCAATGATTGTAATGCTGAAGTCGTTCGCCAAGCGCATTTCCGACGAGACAGATACTATCTCCTTTCTTAATCTCCAATTCTGCCGAAAAACAGGATGGTGCAAGTAGCAACCCAACTGGAACGATGAAGAGGCAAGCCAGCCAATCAGAAAACCGATGGTAAGTCATTTGTTGAATACACCGTGGGGAGAGGATTGATAAGAGAGCGATACTCTAGCATAAACACCCTAGGTGATTCGCGAAAGGTTGCTGTCAATGGGTTGGAAAAAATAACCGAACGGGCTCGCCGTGTCTGCTCCTCCCATATTTGCTTCAATCGAGTACAACGTTCCACTGCGTCGGTTTCACCGGAATAACAGTACTTGCGCAAACCAAAACCATGAAGAAAAAACTAAAGCTGGGCGCTACGCCAGGTCCGTATATCGAAACTGTTTTGCTTGAACGCGGTCGTATCTCCGATCCGACGCACTAGTTCATTGGCCCGCTTGGTTTAGGATGAATTGATGAAAGAAACGTACGATATCCGTGTAATCTTTTAGTGCGATGCGTTCGTCGACTCCATGGAATCGTTGCGTGTCACGTTCGGCGACCCGTGCTGGGATAAAGCGATAAATGTTCTCGCAAAGTGCACGGTAGTGCACGCTGTCCGTGCTGCCGACCAAGACAAAAGGCGCGACGGCAACATCCGGATAGACCTCGCGAATAGTTCGATGTAGTTGGCGAAAGGCATCCGATTCGATACTCGACATTGGGGATGCTTCATTTCCAAACGGAAGCGCCGATACGTTAACGCGTGTGTCGTGAATATTCAGTCGGATGTACTCCATGGCCCCTTCGATCGTGTCCCCTGGGAGCAGTCGAAGATTTAGGGACGCGGAAGCATGTTGCGGCAAAACGTTGACTTGGATGCCACCTTCAATCAGCGTGGGAGCGACGGTCGTACGCAGGAGGGCATTGC
The DNA here is from genome assembly GCA_038219625.1 of Pirellulales bacterium. GTDB lineage: Bacteria > Planctomycetota > Planctomycetia > Pirellulales > Pirellulaceae > JBKCUI01. The sequence goes on from JBBRJI010000401.1 coordinate 3,781, forward strand.
TGCTGGGCTTGTCGGCCAGCTTGCTTTTAACGAAGGGCCCTGTCAACCAAAGGTTGGCCATCGCTAGCCGCCGACCAAACGACGGCATTTCCGGGCCAAGAAAGCGGAGAGTGTCGCGCAACCCACCATCGATGCGGGCAGGGAATGGAGATGCTTGCACCCGGTGAATTGCCGAAGCCAAAATGCTAACTGCCGTTTGCGCTGGCGGCATAGAAGCGTGCCCGGCCTCCGTGGGCGATACGTCAACGCTTAGCTGGACATTCAACGTTCCTTTTTCCGCAACTCCGATCAAGGCCGCGGGTCGGTCGAGCCCGGGAAACCCAGTAAAAATACAGCCGCCTTCGTCCAAAACCGTGTGCAACCGACGGTTGTGGCTGCGAAGCCATTCCGCCATTTTTTTGTTGCCATCCATGCCACCGAGTTCTTCGTCATGTCCCAGAGCAACGTAAATCGTTCGTTCCGGTTGGAATCCATCCGCGGCATGCCGATCCATGGCTTCGAGGATCGCCATGACTCCGTGTTTACAGTCTAAAGTACCACGCCCCCACAGAAATTTCCCGTCGTTGTGCCCGCTAAATGGCTCGTGCGTCCATTTCGAGTGGGTGCTCGTTTCGATGGGCACGACATCAAAATGGGACATTAATAGGATGCCAGGCAAATCGGGATTCCGCCCCGGCCATTCGAACAGCACGCTTGCAATCAATGCGTCTCCAAAATCGAGGCCAGTCCGACGAACAAACGGAGGGCGATGCAAGGTGGGGAACGCTTCCGCCAAGTAATCTCGAAATCGATGCAGTGGAGAGTTCTCTGTTATCCGCGATAGAGGTTCGGACACGGTCCGTATCTGGATCGCAGGTTGGAATCTCCTAAGGAGCAACGCGTCATCCAGGGAGATTTTAGGTACAGGCCGCACCTGCAATTGCATGGTCGAGAAGTGCAAGTAATTCCAACTTATGACACTCAGTAGCAGGATCAAAATTGCTAGTAAGACAAAACCGCTACGTTGAGCGACTTTTTTCATTCGTTTCATCGGAACCTCTCAGTATTTTAAATATCGTATAAGTGATGCTATTGAACACTTCAGACGGGAGCCGTTCCTGTTAAAAGTACTCCCAGCCATCGCACGGTATGGGATGCCAACTCTGCGGCAGGCGATCGCGGCAGGACAATATGTGTTTCCCCATGGACTGTTCTTCGGTGGTGCCGGTCCTTCGGCAATTCACAAACTGCTGGTGCAACACGGCGGCAGCAACAACCACACGTGCGAAACAGAGGCTCAAAGAACTTTTTTGTCCCTCCGACGCCAAGTGGCGGACAGAATACACGACGCGATACACGGCTTTCGTCGAGCGAACTTGCAGACCGACAGGATCGAGTGAATGGATATCGACACGGCGATCATGTTTTGTGTCTTTTGAAATAGTAGATAACCTTTGTCGTGGTGCCTTGCTCGGCCAATGCATGCTACCAAGTATGGGCCATGATAGTTTTCGTGATTTCATGGTAATACCCTTGTTCGGATTGGTGGAATCATTTATGAGTCGGAACCAGACCGGCGACTTTGGGCGAGACGGTGATGATCGAGCGACGATACGATCGCAGCCTTGGTTCACCATTGTCCTCGGCTTCAAGGATGACGTGAATCGTTCGAGGCTGAGCAACCGGTGGTGCGATCAGTGTCGTAAATGTGCCAGTCGACTGGCTCAACGTCACGTCACGGTTAAAAGTACCGGCCTCCTGATAGATGAACCAATTCAACGTGACCTCGTTTCCATCCGGGTCAGTCGAGCCAATGGCTGAAAGCTTAACTTCGTCGCCGGAGAGGGCCGTCAGTTGCAGAATGTTTTTCGTTTTATCATCGTTCAAAATGGCCACAGGCGTGTGATTCGCTTTCGTATACGAATCTGCCACACACCAATCCATCCGGGCAGCAAAGTCGTTCTGCAGAGCGACCGCCCAGCGTGCAAGTGTGTTGTCACGGTGCGTGGTGCCATGCCACGTGTCGGCTTGGTTTGCCCAGAAGTACTGTCGTTTTGCGTGTTTCTCGTCCAGTCCATATCGACCGCCCCAGCTTCCCCAAGTGGGTTCAA
>JBBRJI010000402.1:0-5869 GCA_038219625.1 Pirellulales bacterium
GTCCAAGCTGAACTTGTCTCCAGTCAACATGCTCGCTTGCTTGAAAAGCTCCGTATCTTCCGCTAGCTCCTTAACGATCTTTTCAACACTCAAACTGTCGGACGAATAGAACCGCTCAATCGTAGCCTTGATTTCACGTTCGGTCGCAACCACCATCTCGATGTCAAAACCGAGGAACGTACGCAACTCGTCTTGAATACTCAAATTCTGCGGATCGCAGGTGGCAACCGTCAACCTGTGCCCGTCGAACTTCACCGGAATAACTCGATAGAGCTGGGCCATCGTTTCGGTTAGCTTTTCCAGCAGATCGGGCGCAATGGGCGCATCCCCAAGCGAAACTACCTTCATATTCATCTGTTCACCGAGGGCTTGAGCCAACTGCTCGTCGGTGATCAACGTCATGTCCTCGGCCAACTTACCCAATAACGCACCCGGCTGCTGCTGCTGCTCTTCCAACAACAACTGGAGCTGCTCATCGGTTATGAAACCCATGTCAACAAAAATCTGGCCGATGCGTCGCGTACTCATTCTATGTTCCCTTTAGTCAACTTTATCCTCGGTATGACAGGCTGCCAGCCTGCCACTCGTGTTCGCAGCCAAGCTGCCACATCAATGCTCATCCCCGCCAGACTCTTCCTCCGTGTCGATCACTCCTTGCCGTGCATTCACGATGCGTTTTGCAAGTTCATCTGGGCGGTGGGCCTTGGACAAAATATCCTCCACCGTCACTTTGCCGTCCTTCCAGTGGTCGAAAAGCGCATCGTCCATCAACTTCATCCCAAACTTGGAACCGGTCTGAATGGCAGATCCAATTCGGAACGTTTTGTTCTCTCGAATCAAATTGGCGATACCAGAGGTGACGATTAGGATTTCGTAAGCCGCTAACCGACCGCCACCAATTTTTGGAATCAACGTTTGAGCCACAACGCCAAGCAAGCTCGTCGAAAGCTGTGTCCGAATCTGGTCCTGCAAGTTGCCAGGGAACGCGTCAATCAAACGATTGACCGTACCCATCGCGCTGTTGGTGTGCAAAGTACCGAAAACAATGTGCCCTGTTTCCGCCGCCGTAATCGCCGCCGAAATGGTGTCCAAGTCTCGCATCTCACCCACCAGAATAATGTCTGGGTCTTGCCGCAAAGCTCGCCGAATCGCCTCCGAAAAACTCGGCACGTCGACCCCAACCTCGCGCTGGTTGATCGTCGACTTTTTGTGATCGTGATAAAATTCGATCGGATCCTCGATCGTAATAATGTGGTGATCATAACCTTCATTAACAAAGTTGATCAAGCTAGCGAGCGTCGTGCTCTTGCCAGATCCCGTAGGACCAGTCACCAAAACCAACCCGCGAGGACGCAAACACAACTTGATCACCGATTCCGGCAACCCCAACTGCTCAGGCGTCAGCTTGTCCGTCGGAATCTGACGCAGCACCATCGAAATGAATCCGCGCTGCTTGAAAATCGAAACACGAAACCGTGCCATCGTTCCAAAAGCAAATCCAAAGTCGGAACTGCCAGACTCCTGTAACTCTCGCTGACAGCGCTCGGGCGCAATACTCTTCATCAACTGAACGGTGTCGTCCGCTTCCAATACCTTGGTCTCAAGCTTCCGCATCCGTCCGTGCAATCGAAAAACCGGCGGCTGACCAACGACAATGTGAATGTCACTAGCACCCTGCTTTACGCACGCCTGAAGTAGTTTGTCGATTAAGACAGTTGCCATGGTTTAATTAATCAGATGAGATCAAAAGGAGGACATTCGAGAAGAAACATTTCTCGTGCCAAAAAGATTGTAGTCACGCCGTCTTAGCGAAGAAATCTTTGTGATGTTAATTCACGCAGATTGCGAAAAAACCAGCGGCACTTGGCAAACCCACCGTTGCTAGACAGAGGCGAATCAAACGCCTTTAAGTGAAACGACAGATGACCAAGGAATTGCCAGCAAAACAACGTCTCATGTCGGGCAGCAGGCCGCTCGTTCGAGTCCCTATTTGGTCCGATTTCACGGAAAGGCAAAAAGTACTTAGCCCAGCACTTCCTTCACGACCTTCTCAATTGCAATGTACTCTTGCTCGGTTTTCTTGGCGGTCTTGTAAACCTCGTCCATCGTGGTGATTCCGGTGATAACTTTTCGCAGTCCATCGCAGTAAAGTGTTGTCATACCAGCTCTTATAGCCTCCGTCCTCAACACTGCGGACGACTGACCCGAGAACATCAACTCTCGTAATCGACCATTCACTACCATCAATTCATAAATGCCAATACGACCTCGATAAGCTTTCTTTTGGCAATACGGACACCCCTTGCCCTTCGAGAATTTCGAAAACGGCACCACCGACTTCGGCAGCCCCGCATCCTCCAAAACAGCGTCGCTCAACGTGATCGGATGCTTGCATCGAGTGCAAATCTTTCGGACCAGACGCTGTGCCATAACGGCTATAACGCTGCTCGCTACCATGTACCCTGGCACCCCCATGTCCGTCATTCGAGTCACAGCACTGGGCGCATCGTTCGTATGCAGAGTACTAAATACCAAGTGTCCAGTTAAGCTGGCCTGGATACCCATCTGGGCTGTTTCAGTATCTCGCATCTCTCCGACCAAGATGATATTTGGTGCTTGACGCAACATGGCTCGAATAATCCGAGCGAAGTCGAGACCAATGTTGTGCCGAACCTCAACCTGATTGATGCCTGGTAGATAGTATTCCACCGGGTCCTCAGCGGTGATGATCTTGCGATCCGGCCGATTGAGCGCATTCAACGCGGCGTACAAAGTCGTCGTCTTGCCCGAACCCGTCGGGCCCGTCACCAAAAGGATTCCATTAGGCCTCTTAATAAGACCCGTAAAAACCTTGAAGTCTCGTTCCCCTAACCCAAGCTGCTTCACTCCAACTTTGATGTTGTCCTTATCCAGCAGCCGCATGACGGTGGACTGCCCATGGTTGGTTGGGATAACGCTGACTCGCAAATCGAGCTCCTTTTCCCCAACCGTAATCGTAATCCGACCGTCCTGGGCGCGCCGCCTTTCGGCGATATCCATCTTCGCCAAGATCTTAATACGCGACAGAATGGCACCGAGCAACCGGCGGGGGGGGCTGTCTCGCTCCACCAAAGTGCCGTCAATTCGATAACGGATTCGAACTCGATCCTCGAATGGCTCAACGTGAATGTCGGATGCCCGAAGCTGCACTGCTTCCTGAATCATGTATTGAACAAGCCGTACGACTGGGGCACTATTCTCGTCAGCCCCCTCCTCGGCCTGGGCTTTATCTTCCTCAGTTTCCGTAAAGTCGATCTGCGTGTCGGTGAACTCTTGCAGCATCGAGTCAGCGGACTCGCCTTCCACCTGTCCATAATATTTATTAATGGCTTCTTGGATCTGCTCCTGAGGTGCCAACGCCGTTTCCACTTTTCGATTCAAAATGAAACGCAGCTTTTCGATGGTCTCAATGTCGAACGGGTCGGAAACCAAAACTTTGATGGTTTCGTCGGCGTCGGAAACGGGAATGATCTTATTTTCTCGGGCGACCGATTCCGGCACCAATTGAATGACGTGATCAGGAATTCTAATAGTTGACAAGTCGACATATTCGAACTTGTAGAATTCCGCGATGGCTTGAGTAACATCCTCGCCGGAGGCATAACCGAGGCTGATGAGGCAATTGCCGACTGGCTTGTCCTCTTTTTTCGCGATGAGTTTTGCTTCGGAAAGCTGGTCGAGCGAAATGACTCCACGGGTGAGCATTAAGTCGGTAAATTCGCGCATTGGCTGGTCCATGGTTAGTCTCCAGCAAAAAGCAGAGTCAGAAGAGAGAAGGTCGGAAATGGAGCGACTGACCCGATGCGGCCTGTCCGACCTACAAGTATATCGCATGGGCAGACCGGCGAACAAACACCTTTCTTGAACTTTCATCCCCTTTTCCAAACAAAATGCTTTGGAGTACTGGGATTCATGCAACGCAAGCAACCCATAGGGGCCAGGCTGGGCTGTTAAAACTATGCCATTGAGGGAGCAAGTGGATTGCGCATCTTTTCTTCCACTTCGCCTGATTGAACAGACAGGCAAACCGATTCATTTTGCTTCCGTCGGTTTTCAACCGGCGGGGCAGCATCTGTCAGCTACCCACTCCAACACTCCACGCCTACTCTCTCGCTTGAAACATCGAAGCGAAGTGCTCCGCGGTTTGCCTTGCGAGTCGAACACATTGAGGTATTCCGACGCCATCGAAGGCGTTGCCGATCAAGCGTATGGAAGGTTCTTCGGAAAGTGATTGACGGATCGAATCGACCAATTGGGGATGGCCAACCAAATACTGGGGCATAGCTTCGTTCCATCGAACCACGGTTTGCCAATGCGGTAGGCTGCTCGCGCCGAGAAGTTCCTTAATTTCTTTTTTAGCGATGCCGAGCAATTCGTCGTCGCTTTTATCCATGAGTTCGGGACGAATGGCCCCGCCCATGAAGACTCTTGTTAAGACAAGATCCGCTGAGCATCTTCCTGCGTATTTTTCGCTCGCAAGGCTTATTGCCAAGCAGTCTCGATGTTCTAGTTTGGGGACGACGACTCCAAAGCAAAAGGCCTTGGGACGTATTTCACTGCGTTGAATTGCAAGCACAGCCACAGCGGAGGAAGCATACGGAATGCGTTCAAGGCGTTCGGCAACGTTCGGATGAGTCGTTTTTAGCAACTCTGCGGACCGCAGGCTCGGTAGTGCTAAACAGACGGCATGGTAACCCTCATGCACCCGTTCTGTTTGGGTTCGTTCGGCTGACGGCTTGGTTCGTAGCGACCAAGAGTTTTCGGCCGTTTTGGATAGTTGAACAACGCGTTGACCAAGCTGAATAGGGTTGCGAAGGGATTTTGCAATATGGTTGAGCCACCAACTCATGCCTTGTTTGGGAGCGAGGAATTGGTCGTAACGGGCCCCCGACGCTTCGCGAGCGGAGCGTTCGGATCGACTTTGGCTTTTGCGTTTGGCGATGGCCGCGCGAATGAGACCGCCGAACTCACGTTCCATGGCCACAAATTGAGGCATTGCGGCCTGCATACTTAGCGTTTCCGCCCTTGCCGTAAAAATCCCGCTAACGATCGGTTCGACGAGTCGATCGAAGCATTCTCGGCCGAGTCTTCGAACGGCAAACGCCTCCACGCTTTCATCCTGGTCGCTTATTCTTTGCTTGACAAAGTATTCAGAAAGCAATCGCAGGCGTCCGGCGGGAGACAAGACGGGTGTGAAGAGGACCGAGGACAATCGAGTCGGCTGCATGAGGGAGAAGCCGTTAGGAATCGGCACGACTTTTCCGTTCCGGACCACTTGGGCGATCCGATGATCGGTTTTTGGGCCGATGAATTGGTCTCGAATTCCCATTTCCTCAACCATTCGCAGAGCGTCGGGTACGAGGGTGGCGAAATTATCCGCCCCGAGTTCGGTCAAGAATGGGTCGGAGTAAGTCGTCTTAATGACACCGCCGACCTGGAGGGCCGATTCGAAAACGTCGACATTTGCGGTCGGTAGCAATTTTTCGAGGTACCAAGCGGTAGCAAGTCCACTGATACCAGCGCCTACGACGGCAATTTTCGGCTGTTGGGAGAGGGGAGGAACCAAGGGAACCTGAACGTTGGGAGGTATCAACTAGGGATCGCGTACGCTCGGGGCAAGCGAGCGACGGACCAAACAATACTATTTCGACGTGAAGGATAGGTCGAGAATTTCACCGCCGATTGTACTCGCTAATGGACCAAGGGTAGTGAAATAGTAGAAAGGGCTCATAGAAGCAGGACGCAACTTGACACAATTTGAGGGCAAGGATAACCTCTATCGCCTACAGAACTTTCGGGGGATTAGCTCAGTTGGGAGAGCGCTTGCATG
>JBBRJI010000403.1:0-5867 GCA_038219625.1 Pirellulales bacterium
TAACTTTGTGCCTTTAAACACTGCACGTAGTGCGGTGATACACTTGGCTTTTCAAGAACGGCAACGGGAATCAATCATGGACCAGAACACGACTCTCAACACGGTTTTGTCGCGGGAAAGTGTATTTGCGATGCGCGACGCGGTCATCGGACAGGTTGATTTCGCACGCAGATACACGCTTGAACTATTGGAGAATACTCCAGAAGAGCTTTGGCCAGTCGTTCCGAACGGCGCAAGTTCGCATATTGCTTGGCAAGTTGGTCATTTGGCCGTTTCGCAGTACGGACTGATGCTTTTTCGTCAACGAGGACGCGCCGAGGGAGACTTAGAGTTAATGCCTGGCTGGCTCCGCAAGCGATTCGGACGCGGAAGTGTGCCGCCAACGGAACCTAGCGAGATTCCCTCCAGGGCTTCTTTGCTTGAGTGCCTTTCCAAAATTCATGGTGCATCGATGGCAGCCCTCCCGGGTTTTTCTGCAGAACAGTTGTTGGAACCGACTGAAATGCCTTACGCAGCCTATCCGATTAAGCTCGGGGCACTCCTGTTCTGCCCGCTTCACGAGTCGATCCATATTGGTCAAATTGGGATTCTTCGACGAATGCACCGGCTCTTACCAGTTCGCTAGCAATCGACTTCTGCTACGCCGCCGACCGTCGGAGCCACATTCTGGTATTTGCCAAAAAGTGCGAGTTAGGCACAATGGGTACCGATACCAGTTCACACCCCGACCAAAGGATGGGTCGCTATGTCGCTTGAGCCAAGTCGCCAAATTCACGAGAATCAAAAGTTTAGTTTGCAGGATCGGATTGCTTACTACTTTTTCCGATCCGTGGTCTGCGTCGTTCAAATCATGTCGTTGGAACGTTGCGATCGTATCTGCCGAATGTTGGCACAAGTGCTTTCGAATTGGATTCCGATTCGTCAGTCATTGATTCGCGAAAATTTACAAATGATTTTTCCCGAGTGGGAGCCAGAGCAATCCGAGCAAGTCACAGAAAAGATGTGGCACCATTTGATGTTGATGGGATGCGAGATTGCTCAGGCACCCCGAAAAGTTCACCGCGAGAATTGGCATGAACATTTCTACATTCCCGATCGCCGTTCCATGCTCAAAATCGTGATGGACGATCGACCAACGGTGTTGGTCTCAGCTCACTTTGGGAATTTCGAATTGGCGGGCTTTTTAACTGGGCTCTTTGGAGTTGCAACGACCACGGTGGCAAGACCTCTCGACAACGGGTTTTTGCACAATTACATCACCAAATTTCGGTCGTTAGGTGGCCAGTACTTTTTGCCAAAAGAGGGTAGTTCGCTGGAGATACAGGAACTGCTTAACCGAGGCGGCAACTTGACGTTGCTGGCGGATCAGCACGCTGGAGCCAAAGGATGTTGGGTCGATTTCCTAGGCAAGCCGGCTTCGTGTCACAAGGGACTTGCGTTGTTCACGCTTTCGAGCGGTGCGCCGATGATTGTTTGCTGTGGTGTTCGGACTGGCGGCCCGATGAGTTTTGACCTTTCGGTTTTGGGGATCGCGGATCCTGTGGTGGGAGGAGAACATTTCAGTAGCGTCACCTCGTTGACTCGATGGTACAATCAGTGCCTGGAAACGATCATTCGATCTTTTCCCGAGCAATATTGGTGGGTTCATCGCCGCTGGAGAGAACCGCCACCCCAACGAAGGGCCAGCCGAGCCGCATAGTTATGACCAAAATTTACGAAGGCCTTGGCCTGTCCTGCATGTATCCAGAAAACTGGAGCCTGTCCGAAGATACCGACGATGAACGCGTGGTCGGATTCACACTCGAAAGCCCAACCTCTGCCTTCATGACAGTGACCGAGTACCCGTGGACTGTAGCGCCGCGCGAAGCCTTGGAACAAGCTCAGGACATCATGAAGTCCGAATACGACAACATCGAATACGACGAAATCGATCCCGAACTGGAGCTGGATGGAAAGCCGTTGGCCGATAGCCGAGCTGGCGATGCACACTTCTACTACCTGGACCTGTTGGTGGTATCCAGGTTTGTGGCATTCACGGTAGATCGCAAAACATTTCTCGTTCAAATCCAAGCGGAAGATAGAGATTTCGAAGGGCTTGAAATGGTTTTCAAAGCCATGTTAGTCAGTATGCTCAAGTCGATCAATGTGGAATCCAAGCGGGCCATCACTTAGCCAGTGAGAATTGCATGTCCATGAACCAGACCGTGATTATCTCAGCGAATCCAAAGTCCGGTTCGTTCAGTCGCCAGGGGTTGGTCCTGGAATTAAAGAATGCAATTGAGTCTTTAGGTTTTCGATGCGAGCTACACACCGACCTGGAGCAAATGACCAATCGGTGTCAAGAGCTTGCTCAGTCTAGAGAACTGAGAACGGTGGTGGCGTCTGGTGGGGATGGGACGGCTTCGAAGGTAGCAAGCTTGATCCCTCACGGTATACCGCTGACTCTATTCCCAACGGGCTCCGAAAATTTACTTGCAAAATACTTTTCCATTTCCGCAGATCCTGCGGCCTGCGCTCATTTGATTCAAAAATTGCGCACCAATCCAATCGATGTCATGATGGTCAATGGCAATGTGTCGCTATTGATGGCGAGTATCGGGTTTGATGCAGAAGTGGTTCGGCGCGTTCATCAATCGCGCAAGGCACATGTTTCAAAAATGACGTATTGGATCGCGATTTTTGGAACGCTTTTTCGTTACCGATGGCCCTTGTTGAAGATCTCGATTTACGACGAGAACGACAAAATGTTGGAGGAAGTACCGGGAGGATGGGTCTTTGTTTTCAATGTCCCTCGCTATGCTGCCGGCCTATCGATCATGAACGATGCGATTGAAAACGACGGCTACCTTGACGTGGGAGTTTTTGACCAAGGTGGATTGATTCGAAGTATGTGGTACTACTGGAACGTCGCACGAGGCAAGCATCACGTACTCAAACAATGGCGCCGTTTCCGGAGCTGTTCCATTCGGATCGAGAAGGCGGATGCGATTGCAAAAAAAGGATCGGTTGCTTCCTGTCAGGCGGACGGTGACTGGGTATGTGAACTACCTGTCACGATCCAGATCGTGCCCCGCAAACTGAGAATCGTCGTTTAGCCCTGAGCCATAGGCGACAGCTGAGCTGTGCGACTAATAGCAGTTTCGATATCTCTATCTGATTTATATCGAGTTTTTTTTGTTTCGAACAAAAATAGTGTTAGACAATATCGCTAGCCCATCCGTTCGGGGCTTGCCCCCGACGGATGCGTTTTGGCGTACTACAATTGGGCGTCCCAACTCCCGTTCCCTTCGGCTTTGCCCGCCTCCGGCGGGCAAAGCCGAAGGGAACGGGTCGATTCGCGAGCGCCAGCCGTTAGTACGCCAAAACAAGGTTGGTGGGGGACAAGCCCCCGACCAACCTGAAAGCTGCAAGCCAGTGGGTTTCAAGGCAAAGCCCTGGCACCAGTCGGTGGTTTCGTATCTGTTTATGGTAGCCGGTATACTCTCCTCGGCCCAAGTGGCAAACGCACAGCCCTCGCGACGCGAGGGTGGCGCAGTACAAGGGCAAGCAGTCTCTCGCGATGTTCGGGAGATTTACGATCGAGGACTGAGTTGGCTTACCAACAATCAAGACGAGAACGGAACTTGGAAGTCGACCGGTGGCGAAGGTGGCGGTGCTGGTGGCACAGGTCTTGCGTTGATGGCGTTTCTAGCATCGGGTGAGGATCCCAACTTCGGGCAGTACACGGTTCCCGTTCGCAAAGCAATTCAAGCTCTCATTCGAGACCAGAGTGCTGCAACAGGTTATTTTGGTGGCAGCATGTACCACCATGGATTTGCCACGCTTGCTCTTGCCGAAGCCTATGGGGCAGTCGACGAGCGCAACTTTTGGCCGGAGGGCGTTGACCAGAAACGAGTTCGGACGATTGGCCAATCGCTTGAATTAGCCGTTCGAACGTCCGTCACGAGTCAAAACAAGAATCGCGATGGGGCATGGAGATATTCTCCGGATGGGTCGGATGCAGACACGTCGGTTGCCGGAGCGGTACTGATGTCGTTGCTCGCCGCCCGCAACGCTGGCATCGAAGTACCGGACAAGAACATCGATCTTGCGATCAAGTACTTCACCGGCATGACCTCGGACAATGGTCAAGTTGCGTACGCAGGCGGGATGGGTGGGATGGGCGATTCCCCTGCCCGGACTGCCATCGCTTGCTTGGTGTATTCGATAGCGGGCCGGAAAGACTTAAAGCAGTTCAAGGCGACCTCGAATCTGCTAAAGGCGAGCGACTCCAACCTCGTAGGCGATCACTACGGCGAGTACACCGCTTACTACAAGGCCCAGGCACTCTTCCAGGCGGACATCGGGTCCTGGGAGAAATGGAACAAAAACTTGATCATTGAACTGAAGCAAAAGCAGAAGTCCGATGGTCATTTCGAAGGTAATTTTGGGCCCGCAGTCGCCACCTCGATGTCTTTGTTGGCTCTTGCTTTGAATTTCCGATTCTTACCCATTTATGAACGATAGATCCAAGAATTCGTTTTGATATGCAACGATTAAAATATATTTTGGCGTTTTTGCCTGCGATCCTATTGGCGAACATCTGCGATGCGGTCGATCCAATCAAAATCCGCGAGGTCGAATCGGATTCGTCGTTTGGCAAACTCCAGCTTAGTGGTGGAGACGTCTATCGCGGCGAGTTTGGAAAAGCGACCGACGCAAGCGGTTCGCTGGTTTGGCGATGCCCATCTTTTGTAACGGACCTAATTGTCCCGTGGAATGCCGTCGACAGCATCGATCAGCCACTTAAAAAACGCGGCAAAGGCGAAGCGGCAACCGAAACGCCCTTCATTGTGGAAATGCAAAATGGCGAGGCACTCACGGGGAAAATCCTTGATATTGGCGAAGAATTTGTCGATGTGGATAGCGAACTGGCAGGCAAGAAACGCATTCCGATCCGCTCGGTTCGCAGCATCCTTAGAACCAGTGCGTCGACGGAATCCGAGAGCGGCGAACTCAAGCTTTCGGATTGGAAACAAATCGAGCCCAAGATCAAAAACGGAGGTCGTGGCAATTGGTTTGATGGTCTTGGATCCTACGATACGGAAACGGCAGGAACCATCATTTCTCAATCGGTTCTTTTTCCTGACTTGGCCGCGATCGACGTGAATGTTTCTTGGCAGTCGACGACTCCGAATTGGGTCGTGCAGATTGGTGAGCCGCGCAAGCTCGAGTTGCATGTGCGGAGACTTGAAAATCGAAACACCCTGTCTATAACAGTACTGGTCGAGGACGATACCACGGCAGACATTGCGACAGCACAATTGCCTTTGGATGGCTCCAATGCCCTTGCCTTGAGAGTGCTTTGCGATTCGGTTCGAGGACGCTTGGTGGTGATGCAAAACGGTATCGCGATTGCTCAGCTTCGATTGAACAAAAGCTTACGATTGACTGGGCGTCAAACGGTTCTATTCACTAATAATGTGGCAGGACGCCTGTCACTCCGCTCACTCAAAATTTACCGTTCGATCTTTTCGTCGCCGGTACTGCTTACCAAAGGCAAAGAACCGACGGACATCGGCAATATCAAATCGCCAGAAACGCTTCTGCAAAACGGACAGACGTTTGTCGGTCAGCCGATCGGGTTTGATTCCGCAACCAGAACATTTGGTTTCTCAACCACGGCGGAAATTCTCGGGCGTGTTTCGTTGGAGCAAGTGGATCGCATCGAGTTCCCAACCATCGCCGACGACGCTTCGAAAGCACCGGCAAAAAAGCTCTTTTACGTACAGTTGTGGTCCGGTGCTCGCTATGTTGGCCAATCGGTTTCGATTCAATCCAACCAGCTACTGCTTTCTTTAGAACAATCCGAGGCCAAGGTTCAGATC
>JBBRJI010000404.1:0-5856 GCA_038219625.1 Pirellulales bacterium
TTGCAGGAAGTGTTTGTAAGCTGGCTAATGCAGCGATTGCCTTACAGGGGAGCCAAGGAGATCGAAGAAATGTTGCTAGGAAAGTTACCAGATATCCGAAATACTAGATCTGGCCAAGACCTTATCGCTATTGGGATCGAGCAAGGGATCGAGCAAGGGATCGAACAAGGGATCGAACAAGGGATCGAACAAGGGATCGAAAAGGGAATAGAGCAAGGGATCAAAAAAGGTCGCGAGGAGGGTATAGATCAAGGCAAGCTGGTTGGTCAGGTCCAGTTGTTGGAATCACTTTGCAATTCAATACCAACCATGGAAGCACAATTGCGAAGCATGACAGTCGAACAGCTCAAAGGTCGCGTGAATGAGTTGAGAGATACTTTTGATGCTCGCCAGCCATAAAGCCAAGGAACATTGGCAACGTGACGTATTCCTGGGACGGCAACAAGAGACAAGACGGGCGAAGCGATCCCTGGCAGTGTGGGATCATTTCTGCAGCCGGTTGGGGAGTGAAATTTCATGTTTTCTGAAGTTAACAATGGCAGTCGTTTTCCAAAAGCATTCGTTCGATTCCGAGAGAGGCGATTATTTTCCACTATCATGAATCATGGCGGGAAAGTTGCCGTTTCCGGTTTTCCGTTTCGGGTTTCGATTTGCGGTATAACAGTATTGAACGCTAGTCTTGATGTGACTTTTTTCGAACTCGTACCTTGTGTCAGCAAACTAATGGACATTGCACTTATTCGATGCAAGCTATGTCTAAATGATCTTCGCTATCTTGAATCAATCCACACCAGTCTAATCTCGATTCGCAACTCACAATTTTCGGACGCTGGCACCAGCCCAAGTAGTCTAGCGGACATCTTTTTACCTTTTGCCCACTTGGGGCTACTTTACGTAACCAGCGACCAAATGTCTAAAGAGTATTGGTTGCAAACTGGCCATTTATTAGCATCTAAGCATCCAAAGTTAACACTTGTAATTGACGACGTACCGTATCGTGAGAAGCGACTATTGGCGTACACTATAAGAGACCGGAACTGAGCATAAGCGGTCTCTGAATACGGACAGAATGCTGCACCGGTGGTTTCGATCAACTGGCTTGCACGGGAACAGCGTACCCCCTGCGTTTTCTCCATAGGTTTTTTAAGCGTTTTTGCAGCTCTCGGCATTGGTCGAGCCTCGCCTTGCGTCCCTTTCCATGAAGGATCCCGCGGTAACCCACCCGATGAACTCCAGTGGGCACGATATGCCAACGGATTCTGACCAGCTATTCTAGAGAGGTGGTAAATATCCCCCGAGTTAAACTCGGGGGCATTTGCATGCCGTCGGCTTTACACCGAGGGTTTTGGCCATCTATTCTAGAGTTGGGAGAATGTCGTTTGCTCCCGCACCTCGTGCAACAGCAAAAAGGGCGGAAGGCCCCCATCACTCCATCACTCCATCACTCCATCACTCCATCACTCCATCACTCCATCGCTGTGATCGCTGTGATCGATCGTGAGCTTTATGTCAAAGCTGCTCTTTTAGCTTGTCGAGCCGCTTGGGTGAGACGCTGACCCGAGTGCCAAGTTGTTGCGCATAAATGGATACGCGAAGCTCTTCGATCAACCAACGGTACTCAAGGTGTGGTCCCGTTGGTTCTAGACGAAGCTCCGTCCCACCCGGTACCGACTGCAGCGTTGTCGGCGAGGGTTGCAGGCTCGCCAACCGAGCTACGTAGTCCTTCCAGTAACTCGATGCAGTTTCATCCGTTGCTAAGTCTTTCATGTGACCCACGGACTTGAGCCGATCCAGTCGAACTGCGATGGCTTGTAAGTAGCGAGGGATCTCGCGAACGTAACACCACGGGACTTGGTACGACAACGATTCGTGAAACAAGGCGGACAGTTGCTCGCGAATCGATCGAACATTCTCCGACCAGGACGCGGGCGTTTTCTCCAACAGGGAACGGACTTTGTGATTCGCCTCCGCAAATTTGGGCAACCAGCGACCGATTTCAGCGGCTGCACCTGCAACCCGCTCAATCCGCTTCAATCTGCAAATCTCAAACTCAACCTTGGTTCGAAAGACCGGTACAACTTGTTCGCTGGCCCAGTTCGTATCGATAAACGCAAGCCTAGCAATAAGATCGCCGACCAAGTCCTTTAGCCGATCGCCCGCAAATCGGTCCGATAACCAAAGCGAGGAAGTTGTCCACTGTGGCAGAAACTGAATTTGACTCCGAATCTCGCGCCGCTCAATTTTGCTTAGCAACGCCGTCATACCACGGCGAAACAACTGCTCCGCTAAGGCTTCATGATCGACCAACCCGGTTGCGATCTTTTCCTTGACAACGAACAACGTTGGGTACATGTTCATCCGAACACCCCCGCGCAACTCCACCACACTCTTCGGAAAAGCTTCGATATCCCAGGTTTCCATCGAGGTACGTACCCAGTCGTAGGCGGCAGACTTAGCCGACGTAGCGACGGGTAACGCTTGATGGGCAGACGCTCTTTGAGTCTGCTGCAATTCGGCTAGGTCGCGACTGGATTGCACCACGACCCCCTTTTCATCCA
This sequence comes from Pirellulales bacterium, assembly GCA_038219625.1. GTDB lineage: Bacteria > Planctomycetota > Planctomycetia > Pirellulales > Pirellulaceae > JBKCUI01. Next base: position 2,559 of record JBBRJI010000404.1, read on the forward strand.
CAAGCTCGACTCGCATTCGCAAATGCTCGGGAAAGCCATTCAGATCAAAGTCGCTTGGCTTCACCACCTCGCCGAGGAAACTGCTCAAAACTTCGCAGAGCGATTTCCAAAACGGTGCCTGTTGGCTTTCTCGCTCAACGATCCTGGGCAACAACTGCTTGACCGTATCCGGGACCGGAACCAACTGACGCCTCAACCGCTTCGGCAACGATTTGAACAAACAGGTCAATTTCTCTTCGAGAAGGCCAGGTATCAGCCACTCGAGTCGTTCGTTGTGCAATTGATGCACAATGGCTTGGGGCACGATGAGGCTTACACCGTCCGCTTGATCGCCTGGTTCATACAAGTATTTTACAGGAAGTTGGCTGACTCCTATTTCAATTTTGGATGGAAAGCGCTCTTGGATAGCATCGCGGTCAATGTCGACCACAATGTCATCCCAAGTCAAATAGGGAGTTGGGAGATCCGCCGCAGGTTGTTTGCTCGCCATCGTAGCAACCGGAGTTTGTTTCGGTGGCTGATTGCGGGGCTGTTTTGGGGGCTGAACCGTCCGGTCCCATTTCTCAAGGGTCACGCGGTCGACAACAAAGTCGGGGATGCGAGAGCGATAGAAATCGGTTAACACGTAAGGATCAACAACCAAATCGCGACGCCTCGACTTGTCACCAAGTTCCTTGACCTTCGCTAAAAACGCTTGGTTTTGCTGCCAAAAACGAGCTCGGGAAACCAATTGATCTTCTGCGAGCCCCTGCTCGATCAAAATTTTTCTAGCTAGTATTGGGTCAATGGGGGCCAGTGGTACGGCGATGCGAGGCGAGACGAGCATGCCATAAAGCGTGCCTCGACGCATCACCAGTGCACTCCCTTGTTTCTTGCTGAAGTGCGGTTCATCGAAACTATACTTGATCAAATGATGGGCTAACTGCTCGATCCACTCGACTTCGATCTTGGCAACAACCCGAGCGTAACGTTGCGTAGTTTCAATAAACTCGCCTGCGACGATCCACTTCGAACGACTTTGCTTCAGGCCTGAACCTGGCCAGATGTTGACTTCTAAATTCTGAGCTCCTTTGTATTTTCCGGTGTCTTCAAGCATGGCAACGCTGGACAACAATCCGCTCAGCAACGCTCGATGTACCGCTTCATAACCGGTAGGCAACCCGGTCGGCTGAGGTGCTTGCGGCTTTTGCTGTTGGGCTAGGGGTAAGAAGCGTTGTTTATGCCTTGGGACGACCTCCACCGCGTTCATTGGCAAGTCGCTCAGAACCAGCTTTCGTTTGCCGATTGTAAGGTTCAGTTCTTTGCATTGCTCCAGTAGCTGACGATGAACGTCGGCCCATTCGCGCAGTCGAACGAGCGACAAAAAGGAATCGCGACAAGCCTTTTCGAGTCTGGATCGGCCAAGCTCTTCGCGTAACTTCTGGTAAAAATCCCAGACGCGCAGGTAGCTCAGAAAGTCGCTGTCAGGATCGCGAAACTTAAAATGGGCTTCATCGGCCGCGGACGCTTTTTCCGGTGGACGAACGCGAGGGTCCTGTGTTTCAATTGCGGCCGCAATGATCAAGGCATCGTTGAGACAGCCGTTTCGCTCGGCTTCGATCAAGATTCGACCCACACGAGGATCGACCGGCCAGCGAGCGATCTTGCGACCAATTTCGGTAAGGTGCCCGGCTTCGTCGACGGCGCTGAGCTCGCTCAATACATTCATCCCCTCGCGAACCGACTCGGGTCTCGGCGGATCTAGCCACGGCAGGGATTCAATGTCATCGATACCTAGCGATTTGATGTGAACAATGGTCGAGGCCAAGTCGCTACGTCGGATCTCCGGTGTTGCAAATGCGGATCTAGAAAGGTAATCGGATTCGTCGTAAAGACGGATGGCGATGCCCGGACCAAGTCGGCCGCAACGACCTGAGCGTTGGTTGGCAGACGCTTGGGAGATCGGCTCAATCGGGAGTCGTTGCACTTTGCTCTTGGCGGCAAAACGTGAGATACGAGCAGTACCAGTGTCAATGACGTATCGAATGCCTGGAACGGTCAGCGAGCTTTCAGCAACGTTGGTGGAGAGGATGATGCGTTGGTTGCGATGCGGTTGAAAGACTCGCTGTTGTTCGGCTTCGGTAAGCCGCGCATAGAGCGGCAGGACTTCGATGGCATTGTGTTGTCCGCGTTGGGTCAAGTGCCCACGTAGTTGTTTGGCCGCATCGCGGATATCGCGTTCGGTTGCAAAAAAGGCCAAGATGTCACCGCGACCTTCGCCCAATAGTTCATCGATTGCATCGCAAAAACGTTGTGTCATCGAATCGAAATCGTAGTCAGGGTTACCTTGACCTTCGCGAGCGCTCATCGCTCCGCGATAGCGAATGTCGACAGGAAAACTTCGGCCCTCAACCAAGACAATCGGCGCTGCCCCGATCGCATCGGTAAAGTGACTTGCATATTGCTCGGCATCGATCGTCGCACTCGTGATCACCACACGTAAGTCAGGCCGAGTTGGAAGCAAGCGCTGCAGGTAGGCCATGAGCAGATCGATATTGAGCGATCGTTCGTGAGCTTCGTCGAGGATGATGCAATCGTAGGCGTCCAAAAACCGATCTCGCTGAATTTCGGCCAACAGCACTCCGTCGGTCATCAACTTGATCAGGCTGGTGGGTTGTGTTTGGTCGTTGAATCGCACTTTGTATCCTACGACACCACCACCCTTGGTCTCCAGCTCTTCGGCCAAGCGATGGGAGATCGAACGAGCCGCAATTCTTCGAGGTTGGGTATGCCCGATCCAACCGAATTGGCCTAAGCCTGCTTCGAGACAAAACTTCGGCAATTGCGTGCTTTTGCCAGAGCCTGTTTCACCGCACAGCACGAGCACCTGCCGATGGATCAACAGATCGATGATCGTGTCGCGGTAGGCCGTAATCGGCAAGTCCGCGTCGTACTGAAGCGTGTACCTAGAAGCCTTTCTCGCGGCGAACTGCTCTCGAGCTTGGAGAACCGCCGAATTCCAACGCTGCAAATCAGCGTCCTTGCGGCTGCCGTTGGGCGTTCGGTCGATGCGTTGTCGTTGGCTTTGCAATCGGAAAAAGTGCCGGCGCAGCACTTCATTCTGTTGCAATGTTTCGATTGTGTCAGCGTTCCGATCCATCTGCTCCAATGGCTTAGTATCACTCATGTGCGTTCCCAACGGATCGCAAAAACACGAGCAGCCACGATGAAAACAAACCCGCTCGCGGTGAGGACAGCCAGCTCCAGGCCAACATCTCGAAGCGGCAGTTCTCGCCAAAAGATCTTGTTGTATCCGTCC
>JBBRJI010000405.1:0-5854 GCA_038219625.1 Pirellulales bacterium
CACACCAGTCACTTAGACGCCGTGGTCTTATGGTCCTGTTTGCCAAAGGAACTTCGATTGTTGACTCGTCCCGTGGCCGCTCAGGACTATTGGGGTGGCTCGCCACTGCGACGCTTTTTGGCGAAGTCGTTTAATGCAATCTTGATCGACCGAAAGCAGATCAAGGTGCATCAGAGCCCGGTCGAACTAATGTTGCGTGAAATTGGAGATGTCTATTCTTTAATAGTGTTTCCCGAAGGGAGCCGTGCGATCGACGGCGAAATGGGTGAGTTCAAGAGCGGACTTTACTATCTAGCCAAGAAACGTCCAGATCTGGAGATGATCCCTGTCTATATGGACAATCTCAATCGCATTTTGCCACGTGGCGAGTTCATGCCTGTCCCGCTGTTGAGTTCCATAACCATCGGCAGCCCAATTTACTTGGAGTCGGGCGAGTCGAAAGTCGATTTCCTCAATCGGGCGAGTCGATCGGTCAAAGTCCTCAAAGAACGGTAAAGCCGTCGGCATGGCAATGCCCCCGAGTTTACTCGGGGGATACTTACCATATCTCTAAAGCAGGGGCCAAAAACCCTCGGCATAAAGCGTAAAGCGGACTGCAACGGTTCGCCTTGACGCGTCTCCTCTTTGCTTGCTATATGCTTACTCCTATGCACTTTTACGAGTTGATGCCTTTTGGCGGACCGATCCAATGCAGCCAGCCAGAGCCAGGGACCAGATTGCACTGTTCCAACGTTGGCTCGTAGCTTGCATGCTCCTTTCCATTTCATCCCAACTGCCGGCTTGTACGAGGCCGTTCAAGGATCCAGGTTCCAAGGGACTTATTGCGTCCGCAAGCGAGAGACTGTTTCCGAAGAAAGAAAAGGGACGCGATCGTTTGTGGCGGCCTGATCTTGCGATCATGCCATTCGCTGAGTTCCAAGACGAAGACATCTTCATCAGGCATGTTCGCAATTGCCGCTATCGATCGGAAACGGATTACGACGTTCGCCACTATGACATGCGATTCGCGCTCGCCGATGTCAACCATATCGACTTCCTCATTGTTCCATTCCAAAACAACTCACTCCTGGCTCATACGATGTTCAGTTTCGGTCTACGTGACGGGCGACACTTCATCATTTCGGTAGAAGCGAGACTCGACTACGGAGCTTCCTATTCACCCATTCGCGGCATCACCAACAAGTTCGAGTTGATGTACCTTATTGGCGACGAACGTGATCTCATCCCGCTCAGAACCGATGCACGCAAAGTGGAAGTGTATTTGTATCCAGGCAGAGCAACGCCGGATCAAGTGCAAAATCTCTTGGTCGATATGCTTGAGCGAGCCAACCAACTGCAACGTGTCCCGGAAAATTACGACACGATCAACAACAATTGCACCACCAATTTGGTGAACCATATCAACAAATTGCGTCCGGGGAGTATTCCAGCGGACTGGCGTGTCTTGTTGCCCGGCCATTCCGATCGACTGGCTTACGAGCTTGGGCTATTGGAGGTTGTCGAGCCATTCGAGATAGCGAGAGAAAAAGCACGCATCACTTCGGTTGCCAATTGGTACAAAGACAGCCCGGACTTTTCGGCAAAGATTCGCGAGCACATTTCGCGTTAGTAAGTGTAGCACGGCACTCCGTGCCGTGATTCAATTACTGTCGCCTTTCGCTCCGCGAAAGTGCGCCTCGTCAACGCACTTTTGCGGAGCAAAAGGCGACAGAGTTTTGCACCTTGCGAATAGAATCACAGCCACTCCGTTCCCTGATTCTCGACACGGAGTGTCGAGCTACACTCTAATCTTTAAAGGTCAGATGGGCTTTGCTCAGTTGGAACGATTTTGACTCACCCTCCGAAAAGACAACGCGAGCCATGCGTCGAAGTCCACGCCCCTCGACCGACATGATAGTGCCAACCCCATAGCTGGGATGCATAACCATATCGCCGGCTTCAAATCGATCGACCGGAATCCCATCTGGGGTCGTTGCCGCCGTGACTTGTGCTGCTGTCTTGAGCGCTCCGGTTGGTATCTTTCGGTTCAAACTCTCCAGTTTTTTTTCAAACGTTCCTAGTTCATTCGAACTGGAAGACCCTGACGCCGGAACGCCTTCGTCTCCAAAATCATCCAGCAAGATATCTATGTTATCGGACGTGACGGCGGATTCCTGTGAAACTTCCCAGTCAAGCGAGGATTCGATTTTTGGATGCTTTCGCTTGGTGGTATCCCCCTTTGCTTTCTTGCGCTGGTGAAGAAAACTCTGAGACTTCCAATCATCGTCATGCGAAGTGTCGAAATCGCCATCGCTGAAGTCGTCATCTCCGGCAAACGGTTCACTCAAGTCGACGATCTCCATTTCGGCCCGTGGCAACTCCATTAAGAACGAGCTCGGGCAGCTCATCCTCGAATTCCCAAAGCCTCTCGATTTGGCGATGCTCAATTGCAAGCGGTTTTTGGCTCGCGTGATGCCAACAAAGAACAATCGCCTTTCTTCTTCCATCTGAGCCGCATCGTACATCGATCGTTTGTGAGGCAAGATTTCTTGCTCCACCGCAATGATAAAGACGTTGTCGAACTCGAGCCCTTTGGCCGAATGCAGGGTCATTAGCGTCACCTTGTTTTCGTTGTCGGTAATACCGTCCGCATCGCTGATGAGCGTCACTTGTTCTAGGAATCGCTCAATAGCGTTGCCGTCCACGTCCTGTCGATCCACTTCGGCGGCGTCGGCAATGAGTTCGTTAATATTTCCCTGGATGCTTTCGTCAGGTGTCTCGGTCTTACGGGCGGACAGATACTTGACGTAGTCTGTTTTGGCGACCAACTGCTGGATCATGACGGAAAGTGGGCCTCGCGACAAATACATCAAATCGTCGTACAAGGCCAGGAATTGCCTTGCGCCGGATGTGGCTTTCTTGCTCATCAGTCCGTTCTCGACAACGGCCCTCAAAGCTACCAGCATCGGAACGCTTCTAGAATGGGCCAGTTCGGTCACTTTGGAAAGTGACTTGTCCCCGAGTCCGCGGGTCGGCACATTGACGATGCGTTCGAATGAGATGTCATCCGTAGGATTGTGTACCAATCGCAAGTAGGCCAACAGGTCCTTGATTTCTTCGCGATGATAAAACCGGAATCCACCGATCAATTGGTAGTTTAGTCTTCGCCGCAGCAAGGCCGCCTCGAGGAGTCGCGAATGCGCATTGGTTCGATAAAGGATGGCGAAGTCTTTGGGTTTGGCCGTCTTTGCCAGGACCGCGGCAACGATTTGATCGGCAATATTGTCCGCCTCTTCTCGGGCTGAGGCATACGAATAGAGCTTGACGGGGACTCCTGATTCACGCGTCGGAATCAACTGCTTTGCTTTGCGACGGGTGTTGCAAGAGATCAACGCGTCGGCAATGGACAGGACCTCAGGCGTGCTCCGGTAGTTTTGCTCCAACCGGACCGTGACCACGTTGGGATAGTCCCGCTCGAAATTGAGGATATTCGAAATATCGGCGCCACGCCAACCGTAGATGGATTGGTCTGGATCGCCGGTTACGTTGAGATTCGGATACTCGACTGACAAAGACCGTACGATCAGATACTGAGCCAAATTGGTATCTTGATACTCATCGACCAAAATGTAACGGTGCTTGGAATCCAATTCGCTGCGCAGGTCTGGACTAGATCGCAAGATGGATGCCGTGTGCATCAACAGATCGTCGAAGTCGACTGCGTTGTTTTGAAGCAAATACCGTTGATAGGCCGGATAGACTTTGGCGAGCACTTTGTCGGTACTGGATTGGTGCTCACCCTGCATCATTTCTGGCGTTACGACGCGGTTCTTCAGGCCGCTCACGCCTTTCGCAATCTCGCCAATATTCAGATGCGTAAGCGAAACTTCCGCCGCGACAATCGCATGCTGCATGGCTCTCTTTGCGTCGTCCGCATCGAATATCGAAAAATTCTCTGAAATCCCAACCATGCGACCGTAGCGACGCAGGAATCGGGCGCAGTAACCGTGAAAAGTCCCGAGCCAAACCGGCTCGTCGCCACAAAGATTTCTGAGTCGGCCCTTCATTTCCTGAGCCGCTTTGTTAGTGAAAGTCAAAGCCAGAATGGAATAGGGCGAAATACCTTGTTTTAGCAAATGCGCGATCCGATGGGTGACAACTCGTGTCTTTCCGCTGCCCGGACCTGCCAATGTTAATAATGGGCCTTCGACGTGGGTGACGGCTTTCCGTTGGGCCACATTCAAATTGTCTAAAATTGCTGAGTTTTCAGTCGCCATACCGTTTGCTCCATGCTCGTCCACCATAAGGCCAATCCATGCGACAGGCATGCATGAAATGTAATCATTCAGGAGGTTTCGAGCGATTCTTCGGCAACGACCTCCTCCCTCACAGTATCGCGTATAAAGGCACTCCTTCCAAGTGCTAGGCCAGAGTGTATTGCCTGCTTGCTATAAATGAATACCCTTTCATTATCCAGATCGCTTAAATCTCCGAAAAAAAGTGCACATGTCAGATTCAACCCAAAATCGCCCAACGAACCTCGCTAGCTTGCGTGAAAGTGGCTGGCAAAGCCGCTCTGTCAAAGCGGAAATTCGCGCGAATTTCATTCGCATGCTTGCGGCTGGCGAGACTCTCTATCCCGGTATCATTGGCTTTGAGGATACGGTTATTCCGGAATTGAACATCGCCATACTTGCCGGCCACGACCTCCTGTTTCTTGGCGAAAAGGGGCAAGCCAAAAGCCGTCTAATGCGAACTCTTGGGCGTTTCCTAGATGAGTACGTTCCATTTTTGGACATACCCGAGGTCCCTGTCCACGAAGATCCTTACCATCCTATTACCAAGGCTGGCAAAGACTTCTTAAAACACAACACGCCTGATCAAGTCCCAATCGGTTGGTGGCACCGATCCGAACGCTACGTCGAACGACTTGCCCCAGGTACAAAGTTCGCAGACGTCATCGGCGAGATCGATCCGTCGAAGCTGACCGGTGGCGTGAGCATGGGCTCTGAAAACGCTTTGCACTTCGGGTTGATTCCACGCATGCATCGCGGCATCTTTGCCATGAACGAATTACCCGAACTGGATGAACTCGTCCAAGTCGGCTTGTTCAACATCCTTGAGGAACGCGATGTTCAGATCCGTGGCTATCCCATTCGGTTCGACCTAGACATTTTCATCTTGTTCTCGGCTAACCCGGGCACCTACAACCGCAGCGGCAAAGTCATTCCTCAGCTCAAGGACCGGATCGGCTCGTTAATTCAAACACACTATCCAATCGATCGCGATCAGGGAATCCAAATTCTTCAGCAGGAGTGCGGACTCGACTTAGGTGGCGAATACCCTGTGCAAATTCCATACTTCATGACGGAGATCATTGAGGAGATTACGGCACAAGCTAGGAGGAGCAAGTACGTCGATCAAGCGTCGGGTGTATCCGCCCGATTTTCGCTTTCCAATTTCCGAACGATGATTGCGTCGGCTAGGCAGAGGGCGGTTTTGTTGGGCGAACCATTGGCTGTTCCTCGGATAAGCGACTTAGGGCATCTCTATACATCCTCACTTGGGAAACTCGAAGTCGACTTGATGGGAAGCCATCAAATGACGGAACGTAAAATCCTCGACTCGTTGGTCTCGACCGCGGTCAAGACTGTCTTCGAGCAATACGCTACCGAGCATGGCGTCGGCCAAATCGCAGAAATCTTTAACAAAGGAGTGCGTATCGAAGTCGGTGATCTGCTACCCAGTTCCGCTTATGCTGAGAGGCTCAAACACGTACCGCCAGTCTGGGAAACGGCCTTTGAAGTGAATGCAACAGACAACCCTGCAGTACGGGCCTCATGCGTGGAATTTGTATTGGCCGGCTTGTACAGCC